>JAITAI010000183.1 GCA_031284195.1 Treponema sp. | reverse complement strand
TTCCAGGGCTGCTTTGAGGGATGCGGCCCGTTCCTCCAGATAGGCCGGGGCTAATGCCGTGGCCAAGGGGTCTTCCGGAGCAGGCCGGGCCTTGCCGTAGAGCTGAATATCCTGTATTCCCGGCGCCCGCTCCCCGGTTTTGCAGCGCGCCCTTGCTCCAATCCCGGCCAATTCCGCCACGAGCCTTTCCCAAGCCGCAGCCTCTTCTTCTGGCGGCGGCTTACCCTGGATTGCACAGAGCATAGTTTGAATCGTTATGGGAGCGCAGGCTGCAAATTCCTTGATAGCCCGGATAAGCCCTGCAAAGGGGACCGGAGACCGGGCCATGAGGGTATACCACGCTTCTGTCCCTGCATCCAGTTTAAGCCAGATATGAAGGGCCTTTGGCCCTGATGCCGCACGGCGTAAGCCCTGGAAGGTGTGGTCATGGAGCAGTCCCGTGCCATTGGTGATCAGCACCAAGGCCGCATCCGGTACTGTCGCCTCCCGGATCCGGGCCGCCACGTCCAGGGCCTCAAAGAAATCAGGAGCCAGGGTGGGTTCTCCATTACCGGAGAAACAAATATCCTTCACCGGGATGCCCTGCTGCTGTGCCTTGGACAGTTCAGCGTGAAGCTGTTTTTCCATGAGTTCCAGGGAAAAGGAGGTCTCCTGTTTAAGTTTAAAAGGAAAAACTTCGCAGTAAGGACAATCAAAAGAACACTCTTTATGATCCGGAAACAGGTTTATCCCGATGGAAAGCCCCTGGGAACGCCGGGAATACACCGGGTATACCAGCACCCCCTCCTCCCGCTGGCGATGGTTTTCTATCGGGCCTATGTTCAGTTGCTCCACCTTGGTTCTCCCCCTGTTTTTTCTCTTTTCTTTCTCTATTTTCTCTGTTTTCTTAAAGTAACCGGGTCTCAAAAGAAGTGCAATCCTATCCCCAGGGCAGCCGGATAAACCCCTAGATGCGGTCTAAGAGGGTGTCAATTTTTTTCAAGGAGGAATCCCGAACCGCTTCAATGAGCTCCCCGGGGCTGAGGAAGGGTGTACGGTGCTGTATCGCAGCAGCTAAGGGAAGCAGGGTGGTAAGAACAGCGCCCTGCGTTTCTGTAAGACCCTGAAGATAGGTCTGAACCATTCCAGTCAAAGGGGGGAGATCGCAGATTTTCTTCCGGTACGCTGCAATGAAGTCTTGAGCCGGTATCGAAGCCCTGGAGAAGCTCCTCTGTTGACCCTGGGGAAGGGGTTCCTGCTGCTTCCTGATACGCAGGGGTGCGCCCAGTCCCTCCACTGGTATGACCTGGGATCTGAGAAAAGGGGTTTTTTCTTCCAGGAGCTTCCGGTAACGGCTTAAGGTGGGCGTCTCATAATACCAGGAATCCCCCTGCTCTATCCGTTTGAGTTCAGGACTTCGGTAGAGCAAGGCTGACCATAGGGCTTCTAGTGGAGAAACCCGGGTTTGCCGGGCGTCAAAAAAGGGATAAAGGTAGGTTCCCCGGGCATAGGTCCGCCCTAAAGGATAGGCAAAGTCTGCGCCGTATACTTCCACCTGTTCCGCACCCAAGCAGTCTGCCAGGGACAAAGCCGCGTAGGTAACATTACCTCCTGAGGTATCTACCAAGGGCAGAGGCCGCCAATACCGGGAAACATACCGGGTCAGGGGATGGCCTCCGGAAAAGAACCGGGGATGCAATGCCCGGGAAGCCACCACCGGAGGACTAGCCAAGTCCAGGTAAAGGGGTATATGCCCAGGAAGTCCCTGCATAAAGTGGTAATAGCTGATATGTTGACAATCAATAGAAACCACTGCATCCGGTACAAGTCCGGCGTGAAGCAGGCTGGGGAGGCTCGTGTCAGTGGCGATGAGGAAGCAGTGCCGCCGCTTTTTTGCCAGCCGGGGAAGCTGCATGTCTAAGGAAGGCCCGGCAGCGCATATCGCCGCCTGGTTAAGCGCCGGGAGCGGGTCTGGGGCTGGATGCATCCTGAGGAGGTTCCGCAGGATATTAGAAAACCACCGGGTCCCAAAATGGGCTTGTACCGAATAATCCCCGGAGATCCGGGTGATGGCCGCGTTAATCCCTGTACTAGCCGCGCTAAACCGTTCAGGGTCCGCTTCGATCCGGACCCGCAAGGGTATGACCTGGATCCCCCGGTATAAAACCGGCTGATAGTGCTCAAAGATATACCCCTCAATCAACTCAGGACGAGGATCCACCAGGATATGAACCCGTGGTTCCTGCCACAGATCGAGGTATGGTTTGGAATCGAGTAATTCGGCGATGCCATGAATATCGTAGTCTATGATCAAGATATGCTGAATATCTTCCCGTTCCAAGGCCGCAGTAATGGCAAATCCCCCGCCTAAGCCGAAAAAAACCAGAAACCCTGCATCTTTGACCGTACTGATGAGCCGGCGTCCTTCCCGGACCGGATCCACCAGGGAATGTAAAGGCCGGGCCCCTCCGGCAGGAGCGCTCAAGGCAGGGATAGGTTCTCCTGAACGAGAACGCACAAACCCATAACGGCGCACATGGCTTGTGGCTGCGGCAAGCCGGGCGCCAAGTTCTGGATCGGTTTTTGCCAGGGCCTGCAGATTGGCCTTCAAAAACTTACCCATCTTTGCTCGCTTCTTTTCTCGCTCTACCCTTCTCATAGGGTTCGATGAGGTTCAGGATGAGGGCGCTCAGGGTTTCCGCTGTATGGGCCTCTGACTCATCAAACGCCAGGAGGGAAACTAATTCCCCGTAGAGCTTGGTTCCGGTATGGGGGGCGGCAAGGGCTTTGACAAGCAGGGCCCCTCCCTGTTTAACCGGATTATCCTGCCACGGAATCTCCCAGGTCCTCATCACCGGAGGCTGCCCTGATTGGTGCGGCGGGGTTCCTGGTTTGAGGGTCTTAAACACCGGATTATTGGATCCCAGGGTGTAAATCCGCTCAGGGTAGGTCTGCAGGTGCTGCCTGAACCAGGCTGCATAAATGTCATGGCTCCCGCCGGCTAGGATGGCCTGGGAACGGGTAAAACTTTGGGTGTACACCGGGTTAAGCCGGGAAGCCCCTGCTTCCAGGAACCGGTCAAACCCATAGGGCCGAGCATGGGTTCGTATATCCTGATGGGCCAGATCCATACCTGCCAGGTAGATCCTCCCCTGGGTGAGGACAAGCGCGAGGTCCAGGGCCGATGCACTGACGGTTCCCCGTTGGGCAAGACTGATATAGGGAATCCCCAGGCCCTGTAAGATCAGGGTCTGCCAAAGGCTCCCATCACTGATGGGCAAGAGGGCTACATGCCTGCACTGGGAGGGAAGGGCAGCAGAAAGACTTGCCGCAAGAGCCAGAGAGGCCTGGGTATCCATGCCCCGAAGACATTCGTACAGGTGGAAACATGCCCAGCCTCCGCCATCGGTGGTGATGACCAAATCAGGAAGGATGTTGCGCCACCGCAGGGCTTGCACCGATGAGGAAACCGCCAGGATCCAATGGGGACTTTGACGCTGTAATGCTTTGATCCGGGGTGCTGCTTCTTCCAAGCTCGGTCCTGCAGCGGTAATGATCACCGGTACCGAGGCAGCGCTGTCCAGTACCAGGACCCTTTGTATGAGCATGAGGTTTTTGAAAAAATTCCTGAACCATCTGCGGCCAAAGGTCCGGGTGGTCCGCGTATTCGCATCAATCCGCTTGATGAAATCCACGGTTTCCTTCAAGAGCCAGCGGTATCGCTCCCCATAAGCGGCTAAGGCGGGTCTCCATTCGATAATCCGAATGGCCGCGGCCAGGGTATCGGGAATTTCCTGTTCTAGAAATGCTTGCAAGGGGATACCTGCTTCCGGGTTCCAGCGTATTACCGGAATTTCCTGGGCCACCCTGGGGGTATTGGAGGCTTGCACATGCAGGGCGATGATCCGAGCCGCCGGAAACTTCTGGTACAGGAGGGGAATCAGGTATTCCTGACCTGGTTCAATGAGGATAAAGAACCGAATACCCGGCGGTAAATCCAGGGAATTGAGGTATTTTTCCGCTTCTCCTTGAGGATTATACCGGGAATGGAGGGCATGTTTCGGGCCGAAGTTTCCCCCTGCTTCCCCGCAGGGAGATTCAGGGAACATAGGGGCTATAGGGTCTGAGTAAGGCCAAAAGACCCTCAGGAGTGTCCGCTTCAAAACTTACTACTGCGCTGAAACCCAAACTGCGGGAAAGCCGGTGGGCTAGTAATTCCCGGTCCACAGGCTTTTGAAACAGTACCAAAAGATACCCCGCAGCTACGGGGATTATGGTCCCCAAGGGGGCCAACACTGGGAGAACCGAAGCCGCATCCCCTGATAGGGCAAACAGGATACCCTGAACCGTAGTTTGAGCGGGTTTTCGACTATAAAATCGGCGGATCTCCCCTGGTATGTCCAGAACCGGGGATTCTGGAGCCTTCGGATCCCGTGTTTGTGGGGTTAAGGTTTTTTGTTCAAGGCGTTCATTTTCTTCATGCTTATCTTCACCCCTGGGTTCATCAGAAGTCCCTGGAGAAACGTTCATGGTTGAGGGTTTTTTAAGCCCGGTTTGAAGGGGAGAACACAACACCGATCTAATATCCCCGAGGATCCGTGCCATTCTGGGAGGATTAAACGGGGAATCCCCGGACTGCCCTGCCTGCGGGGACAGGCCTTCTTCGGCTAAGAGCAGGATATACTGACAGGGCTGCTTATCATCCAACGGAAAGGCCCATATAGTAGCCTGGGGCTCAATAGCGGTAATGGAAAGCAGGGTGGGGGAACCGATTTTATAGTACCACTGCCGCTGGGCCGGATCTTCCGGGGGTACAAGCCCACGTAACGCTGGGGGAAACCGTTCCGGGGGTATGACTGTTTTTTCTATTCCCAAGCCGACTGAAGCGTAACCGGTATAGGTGCCTTCGGTCAAACAAAGGCAAATACCGCATCGAAAAGAACCATAGCTTTTAAGGAGACTCAGGACCGTATAGGGAGTGGTTCCTTTTTCAGCGATTCGGAGGATCCGATCCCGCAACCTTTTCCCTTTATCATCCAGTTTGATGGCATATTTGGAAACGGCTTTGTATAAAAGCCCCATATTAGGCGATTCCTAGTTCATTAAAAAGTTTTTTGTAAGTATCAAAATAGGAAGATTCGGCAAATTCTCCGATTTTATCCTCTGGCAGGGATTCTAAAAGCTGATCCATAAACATAAGGACGTTTTTTATTTCCTCTTTCAGGTTAAAAGGCCTATGCGCTGAAGTTTCCGTTGAAAAGGCCGAGGGTTCCTGGGGCTTTGGCTCTTCCTCCGGGAGATCAGGAAATCCAGTACCGGAACTTCCTTGGTCAATCCCGTCAAAAGGGGGAGTATCATCTGGAGGTTCTTCATCATCAGAATTCCCGGCTTTGTTTTGCGCCTCTGTATCTTCAGGGCCGATAAGGGATTCAATCATAGCAAAGGCATCGTCCATTTCTGCTTCATCCTCTGGATTCCATTCAATGGGTATATCCTTCAGCGACCCATTTTCGATAAATAACTCATCAATCAAAAAATCTTCGATTGCAGAATCCGCCGAATTGGCAGGTAACAAGTCATCAGGGGAAGCGTCTTTCTCCCTTCCGTCCTCATCAGGTGAAACCTGGGGGAGGTCTTCATTCCCTTCCGCATCCTTCAACCGGGTATTCCCAGGGGCTTCATCAGCAAGGGTTTCATCGTATGTATCCCTAAGAACAAGGTCAGGGGAAGTATCGTCCAACCGAGACCCTTCCCGCGTATCTTCCTGGAGGATTTCCAGCGTATCAGGAGCCGTATCACAAGCTGTTCCTGCATCCTGAAACTGCCCTGATTCTTCAAAGCCAATAAACGCCCCATACTCAGTCTTAGGAGGCTCCTTATCAGTACCGGGATCTTCGATTCCTTGGGCAAAGGGGGTGGTATGGATTGAGGTTAATGCTATAGGGACGGTAGGAGGGATATGAGGAATAGTATGAAAAATATTGGTAAGTTCATCCCCGGTGATCGTAACTTTTTCATCATTATCTTCATCTTCAGCGCCATCCCCCTTCTGGGACTCAAGGGTTGCTGCAACGGTTTCCCGCGGGATTACCAGGGCTTTGAGAGCAGACACTTCTTGGCGTATCAAAGTTAATTCTTCTAAAATGTTCCTTAATAATTGCAGCCCCCCCTCTGCGTCAAGGGCTTGCATGAAAGCGACAGGATGCGCTTCTTCGGCAGGCTCCGGCGGGGGAGTATCAGGTACGGCCAAGGCGGGCGCTTCGTTTTCAGAAAGCCCTGTATCTCGGCTCTCAGGCGCTCCTGAATCAAGAGACGGAACAGGGGCAAGAAAATCCTCGATGGCGCTATGCTCGGAGAGATCCTCAAATAACTCATCATTGCTAGCACGAGGGTTCACCGCCTTATCATCCCCAGAAATCCCAGAAGTGGACTTATCGTTAATCGAAGTTCCATTCCCCTTTTCGAGCATTTCTATATGGATAAAATCCTGCTGCTCAGCGTCCCTGGATTCCAGGCTGATGGTACCATAGGTTTTTGAAGCTGACGGCGCTTCATCCTCATCCGGAAAATTGAGCATACCGGAAATATCCGGTATAGACTCTGAAATAGTCTGAGGCTCACTTTTTACCCATACCCCATAGGCATCCAGTTCCTGAGTTACCTCATGCGCTTCTGAATGATTATAACCTGCCCTGGGTTTCTCACTTGTCATAACCGCTCCTGCAGGATGAGTACCCTTAAAACGTAGGTTCTTGCTATTCGGTTACTTATCCTGTTAGCTTTCATTATCGGTTATAGCCGGGGATTCTTGAGTGCTCCTACTTTGGCCAAGGGAGATACCTAAAGAATCAGGGGCAAGAATCCGTAACTATAAATAATGGGATCCGTAAAATATCTCATTCCTATTTGGATTGGGATTTTTGTTTATACTTTATTCTCAATAATACGGGGACCTGTAGGCTTATCAGCCTATAATGAACTCAGCCGGGAATACGATAGACTCTCGGAAAACATGGAATCCTTAAAACAGATCAATAAAGAATTAGAAAGTACCAAAAATGCCCTCATGTATGATAAAGAGACCATTGCGATTTATGCCCGGGATCTAGGGTATAGTAATGGAAATGAGCAGTTTATCCGGATTGTGGGCTTGGAAGGGATCAGGAAATCCCATCTGGAAGCAGGCGAACTAATCACCGCTGTTAAACCCCGGTATATTTCTGACATCACGATCAAGATCGTCGCATTTTCTATTGGAGCAGGCTTTCTTTTATGTATGTGGATCCCGGATTTCTTAGAAAACAAGCAAAACCGCCGAAGGAACAAGAAAACCCACAGACCCTATGCCGAAAAACACCGGGAAACAGAACAAGAGACAGCTGAAGCAGCTACTTTTTTATAGAAGGGAAGAGCGCCTCTAGGGTATTCCCCTCTGGGGGAAGTAATTTCTGATCTGCGCTGATTTAAGAGAAACCTGGATTACCTGCACGAAGGCCCCTCGCCTCTGGAAGTTTCTATGCCCTTATCCTGAGAAATCCCCTATGCTGCTTGAAATATAAACTAAGGTTGGGTTATCATGCCTTTTTAAGGAGTAGATGCCCCATGATAGAAGTTCAGGGACTCACCAAACGGTACGGCCCAGTGGAGGCAGTACGGGGTGTATCTTTCACCGTAGGTACGGAGCAAGTCCTCGGTTTCCTTGGCCCCAATGGAGCCGGGAAGACCACCATTATGAAAATCCTGACCGGATACCATTTCCCTTCAGAAGGAACCGCCTTTGTAGCAGGGATTTCCGTCCAGGAGGATCCGGTGGAGGTGAAGAAGCGTATTGGTTACCTGCCCGAAAGCGTTCCCCTCTATGGGGACCTTACGGTAGATGAATACCTTTCATTTATCGCCGATGCCCGGCTGGTCCAACGGGACGCCCGCAAAAAAGCCATACAGAACAGCCTCGCTGCCTGCGGCTTGGAACAGGTGGTGGGAAAACCTATTGAAACCCTCTCCAAAGGGTATAAACAGCGGGTTGGCCTGGCCCAGGCCATTGTCCACGATCCCCCTATACTCATCCTGGATGAACCTACCTCAGGATTGGATCCGAACCAGATCATCGAAATCCGTAATCTCATCAAAGAACTGGGAAAACGGAAGACCGTGATCCTTTCCACCCATATATTGCAGGAGGTGGAGGCGGTCTGTTCCCAGGTACTCATCATCAACGAGGGCCGTATTGCCGCCCAGGGTAGGCCCGAAGAAATCGCCGGAACCTTAAAAGGAACCGATACCTGGGAATTGACCCTGAAAGGAGGGGACGTGCCAGGGATCACCGAAAAAGTCCGGCACCTTACCGGTACCGGCGCTGCGGTGAGCCTCCAGGAAGCGGAAATCCCCGGTACCGTGTACCTGCGTTTTACCTTGGGAAGGGATACCGAACCCATAGACGGGGAACGGATCTTCGACTGGGCCGTGGCCGAGGGCCTTAAGATTTTGCGTATGAACCAGAAAAAACTCAGCCTGGAAGATATCTTCGTAAAACTCACCGGCGAGGAGGGGGCTTCATGATACATCCCAGCATAGCCCACGGACCCAAGGGGGCTGCTCTAGCCTTAGTGCGGAAGGAACTCTATTCCTATAGTATTTCCCCTTTCTTTTATGGCATTACCGTGTTCTTTCTCCTTTTTGTTTCGATATGGCTCTTTTACGTACAACGGTTCTTTGCCTTAAATACCGCAAGTTTGCGGCCTTTTTTTGCGGCCTTTCCCTTGGGCTTTGTACTGGTGATACCGGCTATTACCATGAAAGGCTGGGCAGAAGAACGGAGGCTTGGAAGTATTGAGCTGCTGCTCACCATGCCTTTCTCAGAATGGGACCTGGTGCTGGGAAAGTTCATCGCTTCCTTCACCGTGCTGGCCCTCATCATCGGCTTGACCATCCCCGTACCCTTGAGCCTCCTGTCCCTGGGGGATTTTGACGGCGGGAGTATCCTGGGAGAATACGCCGGAGCCCTCCTGCTGGGAGCTAGCGCCACGAGTTTGGGGCTTTTACTCTCCTGTGTATCCAGAAACCAGGCCGGGGCCTTTTTGGGGAGTGCAGTGGTTCTCCTGGTTATGATGTTTATCAACCAGATTACCCTGACCTTGAATCTGCCGTCCCTGATAACCGAAGGGATAAACTTCTTTTCCCTGTCTTTTCACTTTGAAACCTTTTCCAAGGGCATCATTGATACCAGGGATGTGGCCTTCTTCGTGTTGACCACGGCGCTGTTCTTGTTTCTGAACACCCGGGTGCTCATATTCAGGAAATGGAGGTAAGGGATGACAAAGCAGGAAGTACGGATCATCACCGGCTTGAGTGTTCTTGCCTTGGTTCTGGGGCTTTTAGTAAGCCGCCGTCTGTGGTTCAGGTTCGACTTGACAAAGAACCACGCTTATACCATTGCTGAGGTTTCCCGGAAGCTGTATACGGAAATCCCCGACCAGGTCCGGATCACCTATTATCTTTCGGATAAACTCGCGGCCATACACCCGGTGCCTGGGGAGATTGAAGACCTGCTCCGGGAATATGCCGCCTATTCTCGAGGAAAGATCCGGTTCACCCGGCGGGATCCTGCCAAGACAGGGCTGGAACAGGTGGTGGAACAACTGGGCATCCAACCTCAGCAGATCCAGACCGTGGAGCGGGACCAGGCCAGCGTTGCCACGGTGTATACCGGTATCGCCATCGAGTACCTGGACCAGGTTGAGGTATTACCAGTGGTGTTTTCTCTAGAAACCTTGGAATACGATTTAACCTCCCGGATTCGTTCCCTGGTGCGGGGGCAGGATCGGGAAATCGGGGTCATCGTGGGAGATGCGTACCGGCAGTGGACCAGGGATTATCAGTACCTCAATCAGAGCCTGGTCCAATCAGGTTTCAGGGTACAGCTCATCAATGGAGGGGATGAAATCCCCGATACTTTACCGGTGTTGTTCGTGCTGGGGGGAACCGAGGATTTGGATGAATGGGCCCTTTACCGCATAGACCGGTATATTCAGGGAGGCGGTAAGGCGCTGTTTGCCCTGGAAAGCGTATTTGTCGATACCCAGGGTAATCTGAATGCCCGGGTGATGATGGATAAGGGGGCGCTATCCATGGTTTCATGGTACGGCGCTACGGTAAAACCAGAGATGGTCTTGGATCGTTCCGCGCTGCCCCTGCAATATCAGACCCAAAGCCCGAGCGGAGCCATCCAGTTACATCTGGTCCGGTACCCTCATTGGATAGGGGTTCTTGAAGAAAACGGTAATAAGCAGCATCCCCTCACCGCCCAGTTCAGCGGGGTGGATCTATTCTGGCCCAGTCCTCTGGAACTCAATCCCCCGGACCAGATAAGCGCCGAGTCCCTTTTTACCAGTTCACCGGAGGCATGGTTGCAGACCAAGGACTTTGCCGCGGATCCGGTTGCCGGGGCCGCTCTTTTTGAACGGGAAGCCGCGGATACCAAGGGGGTAAAGGTATTGGGAGCTGCCCTTTCCGGCACGTTTCCCAGTTATTTTACGAATCTGCCAAAGCCGGTACGGGAAGGGACCGCTGAGGAATTGCCGGATATGCCCCCAGAACCTCAGGAATCCCGGATCATTGTGATTGGGGATACGGATATAGCCTCGAACTTTACCCGGGGGGAACAGCGGAACTTTGATTTTCTTATCCAAGCGGCATCCTGGTTGGGTAACGATGATGATATCATCGGTATTCGGAACCGGGAGAGCCTGGGAGGACGACTGGATAAGATCCTCAATGAGGAGAAACGGGCCGTGGCTATGGTGTTTGCCCGGATTATCAATGTGGTGATGGTCCCCTTGGGGGTCGTGGTGGCGGGAATCTGCGTTGCCTGGAGACGGCGTTCCCGGATAAGGAGCTTACATAATGGTATATAAAAAGAAAGTGCTTTTTCTTTCATGTTTAGTGGGGGTCTTGGCGCTGCTCTATGCAGGAACCTGGATCTTTGAGCCTGAACGGGTCCAGTCCCGGAATGCCGCGTTCCAATGGCTCGACCCTAAGCGGCTGGATGAAATCGACCGGATCGAACTATCCGGCTCAGGGGATCCCCTGAGGCTGGTACGAAAAGACACCCGCTGGTTTGTTTCCCGGGATGATGGGGATTATCCGGCAAAGCAAGGGCGGATTGAGGAGTTCTTACGGATCCTTTCCACTAAGGGAAGCTACCCGGTCCGGGGAACTGAAACGGCTTCCCATGAACGGCTGGGGCTTACCGAAGAAACCGCTTCCCGGATCCTCATTCGGGGAGGGGCTGCAGCGTATCCTTTGCTTGATCTCCTCGTAGGATCTCAGGATACTACTGGCCGTGAGGTGTACCTCCGAAAACAGGACCAACAGGAGGTTCGTTCCGGGAACGATACCCTTTCCGGGTACATCTCCAGTTCCAGGACCGCCTGGTACAATCTCCGCCTTTTCCCGGAAACGGAAAATTCCGGCCTGGAGGTGGATTCGGTCCAGCGCCTCACCGTGTATCCGGTGGCGCCATCGGCTGAGGAAGCTGGTGAGGCCGGGGAACCGAGCGCCTTGGAACCGCCCTTTAGCCTGAGCAGATCCGAAGGGGGCTGGGTTATAGAAGGGGCCTCGGTGAAGGAACTGGATAATCAGCGGGTAGAATCCTATATACGGTCTATTGTGGATGCAGAAGGGGAAGATTTTATCCCTGCTCCTGAAGGGATTCAGGAAGATGACTTTACCCAGGGCCGGATCGTCCTGGAGTTGGGGAACGGTTTAAGCCGCAGTATCAGCATCGGTCCTGCCTTGGAATCAAACCAGCGGAAGGCGATAGTTTCCGATACCCCTTTTGTCTATGCCTTGGCAGAATGGACCCTAAACCGGCTTTTCAGGAAGGCTTCGTATTTTGAGAAGCCATAAACGCCCGGTATTTTTCAGGATCGCTTCTGAAGGCCACAATAGGAGCGGAAGCATCTTCCCGGGCTTTTTCCAGGGCTTGACCGGCTTCAAGCATGAGCCGCTCTGCATTGATGAACCTGCCGGCCCGGGAACTCATACCGATATACAGGTTCCCTTGATCCTGGGTAAGTTCAGGGTATTTACCTAAGACCTGCTGGTGGAATTCACCGGATTTGGCAAGTCCCTGATCCAGGTTAATATCCGGCAGGATCAGGGCAATACCCCAGGGGGTTTTTTCAAAAATGAGGTCCGGCAGGATGAAAAACCGGAGCACCTCATCAATAATCACGGGGTATAAGGTATCCGGCGGCATCCTGCTCTTCAAAGCCATGATCATAAACACCATGTCCTGTTCAAAAAAAGCGCAGTGGTGCAGCTCTGAGGCAAGCCGATCCCGGATAGCGGACTCTTCACCGATACGTTTACTAAAAAGGCCCTGCACTTCCTCTGCTGATGGAGGAGGAGCAACAGGCTCTGGTTTCAGCCCATCTCCCCTCTTTGAGGAAAAGGAGGAGGTATCATGTGGATCCGGTACCGGGGTTTCCTGATGCCTAGCCTTATCAGGGGGAGGGGGCTCTTTTCTTGCATAGGGACCCTCAGGCTTGCCCTTAGCAGGTTTCACCGAAGGGGGGTAGGAAACCTGGGCTGGAAAGAATTGCAAGATGAAGGTCAAGCAGGCTATGCCGAAGACCGCGGTAATCACGAAGAGGGTATGTTTTAAAATGGTGATGATCCGGTTATAATCAACCGTGTTGTAGACCGCACTGATGTATACATTCCGCATACGGGGAATCTGCAAACCTTCCACCAAAGGCTTTTTCGAGATGCCGAATTGGGGTTTGAAGTGGGGTACATCCCCTGTCCAAGCTACGGTTTCCCCTTTAAAGCGCTCGAAGGTGTAATTCCCCGCAGATCCTGCGGCCAGAATCACCCCTTGGATGGTTTTTGACGTCTCCAGGGCATCCAGGATATTTTCTTTAAATGGCTCAGTCATAAATCCGTTGGCTCCTTCGGCAGCGGAAATATCTACAAGCTTGAAAAATTCTGTTTCTGCTAAGGCCCGGCGATCCTTGATACCGGTATAGAAACGGAATCCCGCAAATCCAATGGCTACTATATAGAACCCTATACATGCCCAGGCAATGATAGAGGGGTTTATAGCAAATGTGGCCGCTGATTTAGGGGTAGGTATATTAATCGCACCGGTTGCAGGATGAGAATGAGTTTTCCACATACAAATATTATCGGATAAGATAGGGGTACTTTTAATTTTTTCATTATATTGATCCGGTGATGCGTCAGGTTTCCTAAAAGCCCTTTTGCATCCCAGCGGAGCCGGGGGCCGTCCCAACCCTAGGCCCCGGCTTTCAGGGCCGGGGTTTTCGGCGCTGGTTAAACCGGTATGGTTATAGCAGACCAGGGAATGATCCGGTATGCTAGGATTATGACACTTAGGAAAAGATCCCTTTCCCTGGGCTGGTATCCCCAGGATGCGGAACAGGTTCGAGGTTTTTTAGCTGATTTTCCCCGCCAGACTCGATCTGCCCGGGCTGCAGTAGCCCCCCATGCAGGATGGGCCTATTCAGGGTCCATAGCCGCTGCTGGGGTAACTGCTTTGGACTCCCAGGCAGATACGGTGGTAGTTATTGGAGGGCATCTGCCTGCAGGCTTACCCCCGCTGTTTGCTGAAGAAGATGAGTTTGCCTCTCCCTTTGGGAATATGGAGATGGACCGGGAACTTCGGTCTTTGGTACGAAAGGAATGGTCCCGGAAGTGCTTCCGCCGGGGAACCGCTCCAGACCGGTATACGGATAATACGGTGGAAGTTTTGATTCCCATGGTGCATTATTTTTTCCCCCAAGCCTGGCTCCTCTGGTTTCGGCTTCCTGCGGAAATAGCTGCATTTGAGGCGGGAAAAATACTGTTTCAGGTGGGAAAATCCCTTAACCGTAATCTGGTGGTTCTCGGTTCTACTGACCTGACCCATTACGGCGATCATTATGACTTTTCCCCTATGGGGACAGGGAAAAAAGCCCTGGACTGGGTCCGGGAGGTCAATGACCGGCGGTTCATTGAGACCCTCCTGGAGGGAAACGCGGAAAAGATTCTGGAACAGGCTTTGGAGGATAGATCCGCCTGTTCCGTGGGAGCCGTGCTGGGGGCCTTGGGTTTTACCCAAGCCGCCGGCGCAAGTCAGGGGGAGCTTTTGGCCTATGGCACCAGTGCAGATTCAAACGCCCCAGGCCAAGAGACCCCCGAATCCTTTGTAGGCTATGCCGCAGTAAAGTGGTCCCCCCCAGGGGACTTAACGCCCCTGTAGGGCCCCCCAGGGGGTTTAACGCCCCTGTAGGGCAGTGGTAATACGTCATCGAAGCGCCCCTTGCCTCCCGCCAGCGGGCTTAACGCCCCTGTAGGGCAGTGGTAATACGCCATCGAAGCGCCCCTTGCCTCCCGCCAGCGGGCTTAATGCCCCTGTAGGGCAGTGGTAATACGTCATCGAAGCGCCCCTTGCCTCAAGGCCCTGGGGGTTCGGGGATATTCCCTCAGAGCCTGGGGTTAGCCCCGCATGGCTTGGGAACAGCCCCATACGCATCGGGAACAACCCCGCACACTTCGGGGTGAGGCCCTCGCCCCTCGGGGTCAGCTCCCCACCGCTCGGCCTGAGCATCCTGCGTCTCGTGGTCAGCCTCGCACAGCTCGGACTGAGCCTCCCACCGCTCGGAGGGAACCCCCCACGGCTCGGACTGAGCACCCCACGCCTCGGAGTCGGCCCCCCATCGCTCGGACTGAGCCCCGCGAACTCGAAAACAGCCCCGCACGCCTCGGACTAAGCCCAACAGAACCCAGACTAAACCTCCCACCGCTCGGCTTGAGTACCCCACTACCCAGACTAAGTCCCGTAAAGCTCGGACTAAGCCTCGCAAAGCCCGGACTGAGCCCCGCGAACTCGAAAACATCCCCGTATGGCTCTGACTAAGTCCCGCAAAGCTCTGACTAAACCCCCCACCGCCCGGATCGAGCTCCAAGGCAGGCGGGGGTTTGCACGAGGTTCTCTGAAGTTTTTTTGGGGTTTTCTACGGCCCCTGAGTTATTCATTTTGTTAATTTTCTGTTAAATCGGGTATTTTTTTATTGACGAGAAGAGAAAAACCATAGTATTATCATTCATAATATGGTAGTTTTCTAAGATCCATGAGAGGAAATCGGCTCTTAGTAGAGAAGAAGCCGAGTCTGGAGAGAGGTAAAGGCTGTGGTATATCCTGCATATAGAAGTTCCCGTTTACTATTCTTTTCATAAATTTGAGAAATTGGAGGGTTCCGATCTATCCGTGCCATGGATGAGGTTCCCTCTTTTTTATATCCAGGAAGGGTTAGGGGGCCGTTGGCCGCTGCCTTCCAGTAGGTTTTAAGGAGGAACTATGAAAAAGTTCATTGCTCTTTCAACGGTACTCGCGGTTTTAGCGGGTACTGGATTTGCGGAGGTTGCCGT
>JAITAI010000167.1 GCA_031284195.1 Treponema sp. | reverse complement strand
ATGGCAAAGAGCTTTTCCGTCCCCCGAGGCCAAGAGCGCAGGGTAATGGTTTCTCCGTACCGGGGTCGATGGTCAAGTACCACTGATATGCGAGAGAGAATCCATACCTGCCCAGCTTGGGCCATAGGCACTCTGCCTACTCCCAGATGCTCTGCATGGTTAATGGACGCCTCCTGAAAATAATCGAAAATAGCTCCTAGGGTGAGCCGATCCGAGGGATCTATATCTTTGAAACCCACGGAAAATGTTTCTTGCCATATATCCATAGTATATCCTTATGTAAATGTAATTCCGATCTAATACAGAAAAGATCTCGGTGAGGTATCGGTCAGCGAACCCTGTAGTTGAACAAAAAAGACCGGTTCTCCGCCATCCTCAAGAGGACTCCTTCTTTAAGCGTATCCCCAAACGTTCCAAGCGAATCCGGTTCCTACCGGTACCGGGGAGAAACTGAGGATTCAAAAGCGGATACTGGTACCTTGGCTTCGGGAACTGCTCTTCTCCCAGAGGCTTTTATCCAGGTTTCATTAAACTTCAGATAGGGTGATTTACGCATCTATAGTAACTCCAAAGATAGTATAGACCTGTACTCTACTAAATCACGGCTTGTACTGTTGGTCAATAACCATAAGGGTATACAATCCGGTCAGTTTCCTTTGGGGAACGGCCCGCTATCTTGGTTGAACTTCAGTCCCGGCAGTGTGTTCTTGCTTCCCCTGCTTTTCCATGGCTTTGTAGACATTCCTCGGGGGCCATGAAAATCGAAAGGCCTTTCTGAGACTCGGCCGTCCAGTCCGCCACCTGATACGCTGTCTTGTCAGCCTGTACTGGGAACCCCGGAACCGGTTCAGCACCCGGTCTGGCTCAGAGTGGTGTCGGTGAGTTTCCCATGTCGCCTCCCAACACGTTCACTCCCCGGACTAGGTTGCCTTTGGAAAGCCCCCAATGGTCAGGTTGCAGGAAAGGGCGCCTATACAGTCGGAGTTTTGGGTGATGCGAAGAACCGAAAAACCCAGCCGGGCGACCCTTAGAGACGCACCTGAGTGGCCTCCTCCACAACCATGCAGCCCTAATCCATTGCGGAAAAATTACCCTTGGTACTGCTTATTCTCAGTACGGTACTGATATCCGGTATACCAATTCCCCGGACCGGCGTATTTCTTTGTGTCCCTGCTGTCATTACCCCTTTATCATACTTTGTAGATCACCACTGATTTTTTTAATGGTACTGCCAGAGCATCACCCTTGGAGCGGGTATGATACCCTATAGGCTTCATGATGTAGCGGGGCCAAGGGGTTTTTCAGAATGATTCAGAATGATAAGGATCGTTTTTGAAAATGGTACGGATAACTTTGGAGGCTTCTAGATGAAGATTTTATTTCTATGAGGTTAATCACCCCATGCAATAGACGGTAAGTTACCGGCTAGGGCAGGGGAACCGGGGCTCACCAGACTTGACAAGTTCGTAGGCTCAACCTATACTCAATCATTGAAAGGGGAGTAGCTACACGTGCGGCAGCCAACAGCCGGTGTTATACAAAAACCGAGAGGGTTTTTGTATCGCTTGGTACCGCGGCTTCGGATTACCGGAGATGCAAGACCTTTCGCATAGGGTTCCTGTAAGGAATCCGCTGCGAAAGGTCTTTTTTTATCCTGTTTTCATTCCCCTAACACAAGGAGTTTTTATGATTATGAAATGGATAGTTCTCGCCTTGGCAGTACTTATGTATGCCCTTATCGTTATCTTTCCCAACAGAAAGTCTTACAGTTCCCTGGGAGCTGCGCTGCTTATGCTCATCCTCGGCGTAATAAGCCCGAAAGTAGCCCTGGGGGAACTTATCAACTGGAATGTACTGATGATTTTTGTGGGGAGTCTGGTGATTGCGGAACTTTTCATCTACTCCCGGGTACCTGCGGTGATCGCCGATTCCCTGGTAATCTATTCCCCTAATGTGGGTATTGCCATCGTGGCTATCCTCATGATGACCGGTATTATCTCCGCCTTTGTGGAAAACGTGGCCACTGTCCTGGTGATGGCGCCCATTGCCCTGGCGCTCTGTACCAAGTTGAAACTGGACCCGACCTATTTTATGGTAGGTCTTGCGGTGATGGCGAATCTTCAAGGAACTGCCACGCTGGTGGGGGATCCTCCTTCCATGATCTTTGCCGATCATGCCCATTACGGGTTCAACGACTTTTTCTTTTTCCAGGGAAAGCCCTCGGTCTTTTTCGCGGTCCAGATCGGTATGATCGCCGGGGCCCTGTTCTTTTACGGCTTTTTCGCTAAAAATGGAGGCCAAAAGGTCGAACTGGAACGAGAACAAATCCTCACCCTGGTTCCCACGGTACTCCTGGTGCTGATGATTGGAGGATTAGCCTTAGCCTCTTTTGTGTACGGAGGTATTTCCCTGTTTTCAGGACTTCTAGTCATAGTTTTGGGTTTTGTAGGGCTGCTCTGGTATTGGTTTATCCGCAAGGAAGGAGCGGGGAAAGCCTGGTCTCTGGTAAAAGAACTAGACTGGGATACGGTGCTTTTCCTCATCGGTATCTTCGTGGTAGTGGGAGCCGTGGCTGCAGTGGGCCTCCTGGATGATTTTGCCGGTTTCCTTTCCCGGATCGTGGGGAATCACGTCTTCCTGGGGTTCATTATGATTCTGGCGGTTTCTATTCTTATTTCTGGATTTGTGGATAATGTGCCTTATATCATTGTGATGCTCCCGGTAGCGACTAAAATATCAGCGGATCTGTCTCTCCAACCTGAACTCTATATGTTTGCCCTGCTGATCGGCTCCTGTATGGGAGGTAATGTTACCCCCTTTGGGGCTGCTGCCAATGTGGTTTCAGTAGGAATCTTGCGGAAGCAGGG
>JAITAI010000139.1 GCA_031284195.1 Treponema sp. | reverse complement strand
GGTTAGGTCTGACCTCTGATTATGATTGGTTATACGTCAGGGGATAATTGCGTAAAAAAATACCATTTTAAATAACCTTGTCCCGGTCATATCTCCTGTAAGCCTTGTACTCCTTTGTTTATTCCGAGTATAGTTTTTATAAGGAGGGTCTTATAAGATAGGGTTTGATCACCCCCTATCTCATAAGCCTTCTCTTGTTTTTTACTCTGTTTCTTAATGTTGAAACGGGTTCAGATAGGGAGGTATACCAAATAAGCATGAAAAAACTATACGAAACCCAAGAAGTACCGAAACGGGTCTTCCTGGTGGGTATCCGGGATGCGGGTATGACCCAGGAGGAAGCGGATTCTCTAGCGAAAGAGCTGGCCGGACTTAGCCGTACCTTGGGGCTTGTTATTGTTGCCCAGGAGCAGGTGCATATTCGGGAAGGGCATCCCAAGTTCGGTATGGGAACCGGAAAAGCCGAAGCATTGGCGAAAAAAGCCGAGGCTCTGGAAGCAGACTGTTTTATTTTTGATGGGGAGCTGAGCCCCTCGCAACAACGGAACTGGGAAACCCTCAGCGGTATTACCGCCATAGATCGGCATGAACTTATCCTTCAGATTTTCGCGGATCGGGCCAGGACCAGAGAAGCGGAGTTACAAGTTGAGTTAGCAGCACTTTCATATTCCTTACCCCGCTTGCAGCATAAATACCTGGATCTTGCCCGGCAGCGAGGAGGGCGATACGGCGCTAAGGGCCAGGGAGAAACCAAGTTGGAAACGGACCGCCGGCTTGTGGAAAAGCGCCTGGATCGGTTGAAACAGGAATTGACAGCAGTACGTAAAGCCCGGGAGGTACAACAGAAAAAAAGGAACCGCTTAGGGATTCCTACAGGCGCCTTGGTGGGTTACACGAACGCGGGGAAGTCCTCGTTGCTCAATGCCATGACCAAGGCCAATACCCTGGTAGAAGATAAACTGTTCGCCACCTTGGACCCCACTACTCGACAGCTTGAACTGGGAAATGGGCGGTCCTTACTCCTCACCGACACAGTTGGTTTCATACGGCATCTCCCCCATACCCTGGTGGAGGCTTTTCGCTCGACTTTGGAAGAAGTACGTCATGCAGATCTGCTTATACAAGTGCTTGACGCATCGGATCCTGAGGTGGATCGTTATTTTGAAACCACTCTCTCGGTGCTCCGGGAACTGGGGGCCCATAAGCTGCCTATGATTACCGCATTAAACAAGATCGACCAGGTAGATTCCAGCGAAACCTTGGAGATCCTCCAGAAACGGTATGCTGAACGGTGTACTGGGAGCGTCCTCATTTCCGCGAAAAACCATATTGGTACAGATGAACTTGCCCGGTGTATAGAGGAACTGCTCTCTGGAGACATCACCCGGTTCCAGTTCCCTCCGGACCGCTACGATCTGGCGCGGCTGCTCCACCGTAGTGGCCGAGTCCTTTCGGAAAAATACGATGACCACGCTATTGAAGTAGCAGCCCAGGTAGCAGCCCCGATCCAGGAACAGCTTAAAGCGTATAGGGTGATAAACCCTGAGCCCCATTTTAGGGTTCCTGCCTTTCCTTTAGGTGAGGAGTAGGCTGAGGTGAGGGTCTTGTCCTGCCGGAAGTGGGAATGAAGAGTCCTACGCCGTACCCCTAAGCACACCGCCTTCAAGTTACCCACCGCAGGGGATGATACGGAGAAAGCAGAGGGCGTAAAAGGAGGTAGACATCATGTTCCTTGGGGGCAGGTTCTTGTTTTATACTGCCTTCATGTACCCTCTGCATACCCATACCTTCACTAAGCTGGGAGGCGTATCGTTCAGACCTGGGGTCTTTTTTCTCTTGCCGGTTCATCTACCCCCATGAACCATGTAGAGAAGTCCCCTATGGACTATTTACCTCAAAACCGTTTCGTGATACCTTAAAGTATCATGCGCATAACCATAGCCCAGATGAATTCTACCATCGGCGGCTTTACTGGCAACCGGGAAAAAATACTCGCCTTTACCCGAAAAGCTCAAGCAGAACATCGGTCAGACTTGGTGCTCTTTCCTGAACTCGCGGTCTGTGGGTATCCTCCGATGGACCTGTTGGATCAAGACCGTTTTGTTGAAATGAACATACGAACGGTACATATACTGCAACGGGAAATCCCGGAAGGTATTGCCGTAGGCCTTGGTTTTGTGAATCGCAATCCCTATGGCCGGGGCAAGTCCTTGGTGAATGCCTATGGCATACTCCTAAACGGGAAACTGGTTTTTGAGCAGATCAAGACCCTGCTTCCCACCTATGATGTGTTTGATGAGGCCCGGAACTTTGAAAGCGCCCAGCAATGGCCAGTCTTTGCATGGCAGGGAGAGCGTATCGGGGTGGCAATCTGTGAAGATGTGTGGCGGGAAACCGATATTCCGGGTACCAACTATCTGCGGGACCCGGTGCGGGAACTGCTAGACCAGGGTATCAGCATCCTCTGTGTGCCTTCGGCTTCGCCCTATGTAGCGGGAAAACTCAAAGTCCGCCGGGCTTTGGCAGAACGCATCAGTCGCCGGGGAAATATGCCCCTGGTATATATCAACGCTGTCGGTGCTAATGATTCGATCCTCTTTGACGGACGTTCCTTTATCGTTGCCCCTACTCAGGAGAGGCTTGCATCAGGATCGGTGAAGGAGTATCCCCTAGGGATCACTGCCAAGGCTTTTGAAGAAGACCTGCTTACCTGGGATTCTGCGGCTCCTCATGGCAGGGTGTTTCATGAGCAGGAGCTAGTGGATTCGGAGTGCCGGGATCCCTTCAAGGTGGGCTTGACCAGGCAGGAGCTGGATATTCTGGAAGCTGCCCTGGTTATGGGTATCCGGGAATACATGCATAAGTGCGGTTTTACCAAAGCCCATCTGGGTCTTTCCGGGGGTATTGATTCTGCATTGGTAGCGTATTTAGCGGTACAGGCCGTGGGCAAGGATAAGGTGGTCTGTTTCAGTATGCCTTCCCGGTTTTCCTCCCCAGGTTCCAAAGACGACGCCTTGGAACTGGCCGCACGGCTGGGCTGCGGCTTTGTGAGCCTGCCGATTGAACCGGTATATACCAGTTTCCTAGCCACTTTGGCAGAGGTTTTTGAGCAACGGCCCTTTGATGTAGCCGAGGAAAACCTCCAGGCTCGGATTCGCGGCACCCTGCTTATGGCTTTTTCCAATAAATTCGATTCCATGCTCCTTACCACCGGCAACAAAAGCGAACTTGCCATGGGGTATTGTACCTTGTATGGTGATATGGATGGAGCTTTGGGGCCTATCGGCGACCTGTTCAAGACCGAGGTCTTTGCCCTTTGCCGGCGTATCAACGAAAAGGCGCTTGCTGCTCAGGGTAGGGGGATTATTCCTGAAGAGATCCTCACTAAACCCCCTTCGGCGGAACTTCGTTTGAACCAAAAGGACGAGGATAGCCTTCCTCCCTACGAAAAGCTAGATGAAATTTTGAAGCTTTACCTGTTTGAAAATCTATCCAAAGACGAGATCATGGAGCGGGGCTTTGATGGAGAACTGAGCGGATGGATCATTAAGACAGTAGCCAGGGCAGAGTTCAAGCGCCGCCAAGCGCCGCCAGTACTGAAGGTGTCCAAGCGGGCCTTTGGCATGGGCCGGCGTATGCCGATTGCACGGGAACTTTACGAGGTGTGAAGGATGACCTTCCGCCTGCTTCATGCCCAGGGCAGAACTTGACCCTTGGTCTATGTTTTTGTAAGCTAGCGCCTAGCCTCATCGTCTGGATCAGAAAAGGGAAGCCCGGGGCATTATTAAGTCCTTCCTGTACATGAACGGGGATTGTGAGAGCTCAATAGGGAGGACTTCGGTGATCCTAGGAGTTCGACGGCATAAGGTCCGCAGTATGCGCGCCGCTCCCACTCAGTTATGGAACCACGGTATACCGTAACAATCCGGTATATTGCCGTCCATCTTTTGAACCATATAATGCTAATTCAGCAATACCCTCCGGTATTACAAAATCCAATTCAAAATTACCGTTACGGTTGTTTTTTACTAATTGAGTAAACTCGCCATTAATAATTATCGCAACCTTGGTAAAGTCTTTGGTAGAGATGGCAAAGCGCTCAGTTTCCCCGTTTTTCAACACGCCTTTTATGGGCGATACCAGTTGCGTATTGGAAACATTGTTGTAAGTGGTAAATGTGTAGGGATGCTTCAAGACCCCCTTTCCAAAACCCTGGTATCCTGGAGCCGCTTTAACCGTGAAATTGAGAACACTATCCATCATACCGGTAGACAATTCAAGGAGTTTGTGCATTTTCATCACCGCATTATTGCGGGGCGCATCAAATGGGTCTTCTAAAAAATAATAACTGCCATTGTCCTCGACTTTGTAATAGGAATTTTTGAAGTACT
>JAITAI010000115.1 GCA_031284195.1 Treponema sp. | reverse complement strand
GAACAACTCATGCAATTTTTACACCTTCATCAGGCAAGCCGGCGTTTACTGGAACATTTTCTAGTGAAACTGCATTAACAATTTCTAGTGCCGTTACTCTTGACGATGGAACACAAGCAACGTTAGGTAATATGCAAAAGGCAACAGATCAGGAGGCTGCTTTTGCTGAGTACTGGGGTGTTTGACGTACTAATATAGAGGGTACGAGTGTTACATTAACAATAGGTGACGGAGTCTGGGAAATACAAATAGGGTCTTGGGATCATGGTATTGGAACTTATATTCAAACATCTCCGGCTACGGCTGATATATTTCAAACTAATAATGGATTTAATGGAGCAAAAATCGGCCAAAGTACAACAGGTCAAAATACTACAATGGTCATTACATTAAACAATCTTACGACATATCCAGGTACATATCATTTAAGCAGATGATAATGTTCTTAGGATAATTGATAAGGTTATAAAATACATAACTGCTAGCAGCAGCAGTTACGGTCATGCGGTTTATGTTAGCAATTCAAGCGGTTCCAAAAACGCGATACTACGGCAGGTTCCACCGTTACCCTGGACAGCAGCAAGGACACTCCGCAGGAGGCTGGGAATAGCAGGGAATAGAGACCTTACTTACTCCCGCCTCCCCAGAAATTCCAAGTATCCCCTGCATGGTAAGCATGGGCAGGGGAACCAAGAGGCTGATTAACAGCCTGCTGCTTCCCCCGCAGAGAAGTACAGAACCGGGGGAGGCTTCCCCCTTCCATTCCCTATTAACTAATTTACCCGCGGGTCTTAGCCGGAAATTGCAGTCCTCCATCTTTAGGTCTCCTGCACAGCCCATAAAAACCGGCGGATCTTCCCGGAACAAGGGGAATCCCCCTATAGTCTCATCCGTGAAAATCCTGGTTAATTCGTAGACAAATGGTTACCTCTTTTCACCCTGACCATGCCCCTTGACCTTTCTCCCGGCTTACTGCATACTAAAATCAATTTCCTGCCCTCTATGTACATCAGTGCGTGGGTTTACAGGATCTATCTTACATAAAGGAGACGCTGAAGTGCCTTGCGGAAGAAAACGCAAACTGAGAAAAATTGCAACCCATAAACGTAAAAAGAAGCTTAGAAGGAATCGACATAAAAATAAGTAGCCTTCTTTCAAACCTCACCTTCACCAGGGTGAAGAGGCGGTGAAAGGGTTACGTTATAGCATATTCTGCAGCCCTAGGCCCCCGTGTTAGAGCCGTATCGTGATTAAGGTAGTGTATTACATGATGCCTAAGGTTCTTTTCCAACCAAAGAACCCTGAAAAGGACTTTAGGTACCTATTTTCCTGATAAATAAGGCCATTGGATATATAGTAGTAAGTGTATGAGTGAAGCCGAATCCCTGTTAGCCCGCATTTATGAACCAGGGGATCTTAAGAGTCTTTCCTTCACAGAGTTAAATCAGCTTGCTGCTGAAATCCGTGAAATTATCGTGGCTACGGTGAGTAAGCATGGGGGTCATTTGTCCTCTAACCTGGGAGTGGTGGAACTTACCATTGCATTGCACCGGGTCTTTAATTCCCCCCGGGATAAGATAATCTGGGATGTGGGGCATCAGTGTTATACCCATAAGCTGCTTACCGGCAGGTATGAGAAATTCTCTTCTCTCCGTCAATCCGGTGGACTGGCGGGATTTCCAAAACGAACCGAAAGTCCCCATGATATCTTTGATACGGGCCATGCGTCCACCTCAATTTCAGCGGCCCTGGGGATCCTTGCGGGGGAGTGGGTCCAAGGATGGAGAAACCGGGTAGTGGCGGTTATCGGTGATGGGGCCTTGACCGGAGGACTGGCCTATGAAGCCCTATCCCACGCAGGGCAGTTGCGTTTACCCTTGGTGGTTATCCTTAATGACAATAAGATGTCCATAAGTCCCAATGTGGGAGGGCTTTCCAAATATTTAAGCCGCCTTTCCATGAAGGCCCGGTATCAGTGGTTTCGCCGTAACTTCGATTCCATGGCCAAGCGCTTGCCCCTGGTAGGAGATGCCTTTTTCGATGCAGTGGTCCGGCTTAAGCGGGCAGTAAAGGCGGTCTTCTATACGGATAATTTTTTTGTGGATCTGGGCTTTGAATACGTGGGGCCTATTGATGGGCACCATATCCAGCAGCTTGAACGGGTGCTGCAGGATGTACGGAGGCTTGATCAGCCCGTGGTGGTCCATGTGATTACCCGCAAGGGTAAAGGGTATAAATTCGCTGAAAAAGATCCTGGCAGCTACCATGGGGTTTCTTCGTTTTCTATAAGCGGAGGTTTGGTGGCTAAAGAGACGGCTCCAGAGGAACCCGGTACCAGCCATCAGGAAGCAGCCCGAGCCCCGGTAAAGATTCCGGCAGTACACATCCGGCCAGAATTCTGGGGCAATGGTTCTTTTACCGATGCTTTTAACCGGGCTGTGCTTGATGCAGGGGGCAGGGATACACGGGTAATAGCCATTACCGCGGCAATGGAAAAAGGAACTGGGCTTTCCCCGTTCAAAGCTGCGTTTCCCACCCGTTTTTTTGATGTGGGTATTGCAGAGGAACATGCGGTTACCTTTGCCGCAGGATTGGCGACTCAGGGAATGAGGCCGATAGTCGCGGTTTACTCAACCTTTATCCAGCGGGCAGTGGATCAAGTGATCCACGATGTGGCCCTGCAAAAGCTGCCGGTTCTCTTTGCCCTGGATCGGGCAGGGTTTGTCAGTGATGATGGAGAAACCCATCAAGGGTTGTTTGATATCGCCCTGTTCCGTCCGATCCCGAATATGACTATCCTGGCGCCTGCAGGAGGCTTGGAGTTGAAGCGGATGCTGGATTGGTCCTTGGCCGCGGTCGAACCTGCCATGATCCGGTATCCCAAAGCCATGTGTCCTCATGAGATCCATGCCTTCTCCCTTCCTTTAGAGCGGGGAAAGGGGGTATTTATACGGGAATGGGGTACTTTGGTCTGCCTTGCCTTTACAGGAAGTCTTTATCCCGAGGTTTGGGATGCTGCGGACCGTCTCTTAGCCCTCAATATTGCCGTGGATCTATACAACCTACGCTTCCTTAAACCGGTGCATGAGGATTACCTGGTGGAGATTATGAACCGCTATGAACTCATGGTTTTTATCGAAGAAGGCATCATAGAAGGGGGATTTGGGGAATACGCCACGGAATTGGCCTATAGACGGCAATGTACTGCGCAGATCCGGGTTCTGGGAATTCACGGTAACTTTGGTTCTCTTGGGAAACGGGCAGAACTCCTCCATATAAATGGTCTTGATGGAGAGGGTATTGCCGCATCGGTTCGGCGTTTTTACGGGGAAAACCGGATTTACCCTTATTCCCAAAAGGCTGGTCCCCGAGCCGGCTCTTCAGGATCCTGGGCGGCTCATACCTAATATCCGGTAAAACTTAACCGGCTGATAAGGGAGAGGGTTTCAAAACTCGGTTAGTTTTGAAACTGCCTCAAAGAAAAAAAATGTAACCTCCTTTAATTTTTTAATCAAAATCATTTTGGTTTTATACTAATGATTTTTTTAAGGTTTTTATTCCTTTTCTTTATTTTTTCCCTTACTTCAGATTCGGAATTTCCATTCTCTGTTGTTGTCGCAACATTAGAACTTGAAGTTGTTTGATATTTGACTTCCCAAGTCATTTTATTTCTCCTGTATTTTTAGTTTACCGGCTTCTTTCTGCCATACTCTAACAGATATTTTATGAGGTAAACAACCCTTTGAAGAACCCAAATAGGGTTACCAAAAATCCTTCTATAACACCCTATATGAAAACAAAGAAATCACCAGTAACAGCTAAAGCACTAATTTTTCCCTTTATTACAGCTTCAGAGTCCGATTTAATTGGCATTATAACACCATGTACTATAATATCAACCGTAAGTACAATCAACCAGCAACCAGTATATAGCTTTTACTAAAAGTCTTCTGAATTTCCTTGCCGCCTATACTCGGCATTCTTGTTCCCGCCGTACTGCTTCTGCTCCTCTCGCCACGGAACGAAGAACGGCTTGAGACAGCGCGGACTATTCTGAAACGGCTTGGAATGTATGAATCCTAGAGGCCCATCTGGTAACGCTTTCAGGATAGCAGAAACAGCGGCTTTCCCTGGCCTGCGACATGCTTTCTGGCATGGACATTTGCATTTTTGATGATCCTACCAGCGGCCTGGACAGGGAAGGGCTTTTAAGGGTACCGGTGTGTTTCCGGAAAATGGTGGGAATGGATAAAACGATTTTTATTATTACCCATGATAACGAGTTGATTTGGGACGGTACCCACGGTGAAGGCGAAAGGGCAGGGCCCGGAAAAGTCCAGTTCATGTCCTGCAAAGGAATCGCCTGGTTATTGGGGTCTTCTGAAGCATCTGGATTCTCATCCCAGGAAGCCTGGTTTATCCTGTAGGTGTTTATCCTGCAGCGGAACTCTACCGGCTTGCAGAAATCCCCTATCTAGTCTATGCTGTAGCCAAGCATAGGTACTGCCGTGCAAATTCATAGCGTATGCATAGGGTCTTGGGCATAGGTGAGGCAGGTCCGATTCTATACGCATAAAGGGTATATTTTGGAATGGCTTCAGCGGCTTACCGCAGTGTATGATACCATCCGTCCGGTCTTGGATGTAGTAATCCTTTCGTTTCTGCTCTATAAAGCCTACGATCTGTTAGTCAAAACCCAGGTTATGCAGATGGTCCAAGGGGCAGGTTTTTTGGCCCTGGTGTATGGTCTTGCGGTTTTATTCAAATTAACGACTTTACAGTGGGTCCTCAATATCCTGGCTCCAGGACTTTTTGTGGCAGTAGCCATTGTCTTTCAGCCTGAATTGCGGAAGATCATCCTGCGTCTGGGCCAGACTGAGTTATTCCGGCCAGACAGCAAACCCCGGCTGGGGCATCTGGAAGTGGTGGTTACTGCAGCGGAAATTCTCTCCCAGAAGCGTCGAGGGATGCTGGTGGTTTTTCCTCGACGGGTGAACCTCAAGAACATCATTGATACTGGGACCAGGATGAACGCGGAAATTTCTTCCAGTCTCATTGTAACGGTCTTTGAATTCGATGGGCCCCTGCACGATGGGGCCATGGTTATCCAAAACAGCCGGATTGCTGCGGCAGGGTGTCTTCTTCCCCTGTCTGAACAGCAGGATATCAAAAAGAGTTTCGGTACCCGGCATCGGGCGTCTTTGGGTATGTCCGAGCAGTCCGATGCGGTAATCCTGGTGGTTTCCGAAGAGACCGGGGCTATATCTATCGCTTTTGACGGTAAATTGTATTATGACCTTTCTTCCGTGGAGATTACCAGAACCCTACAGGAACTATTTGAACATGGGGTGAGACAAGGAGACGCTGAAAAGACCGGTTCCTCCATGACTTCATCCTTAGACTCAGAAAAGGATGGGATCCTTGGATAGCAGAAAAGTACTCGCCCACATAGCGGAAAACTGGCCTGCTAAGGTGCTTTCCATTGCCCTCGCGCTTGTGCTGTTTGTATTTCACCACATGAACACCCTGGAAGAACGGTTCTTTTCGATTCCGCTTCTGGTAGAGACCACGGGAAACTTGATTCCTGCAAGCGCCTATACGAAGATGATCCGTATCAGTATCCGAGGGGATGCTGCCCGGGTGCGTTCCCTTTTGGAAGAGGACATGGAGCCCTATATTGACCTTACCGGCAAAGAGAAGGGCATCTATAGGGTCCCGGTGCAGGTCCGTATGCATGGAACTGCTTTGGGCCTTGAGCCTCTGGAAATCAAGGTGGATCCTCTGGAAATATCCCTGGTCTTGGATCATAAAATGAGTAAATACGTCCCTTTGAAGGCTAATACCCGGGGACCCTTGCAAAGAGGATACGAATTGGTTTCTTATACCTTGACGCCATCTCAGGTGGCGCTTGAAGGTCCTGCAGAGGTAATGAGCGGGATTTTGGAACTATCCACTGATTTTATTGATATGGATGGCCGAAATGAAGACTTTTCCATCATGGTCAGTATATTGAACCCGGATCCTCTGGTGGTAATCCAGGGGAATGGCATGACCGAATTTCATGGGTTTATCAGGGAAATCATTGGACTTGAGAATTTTACCAATCTGCCGATTCGGGTAGACCGGCTGCATGAACGGTTTATCGCAGACTTAGAAGGGGGTACCGGCAGTATTCGCCTTGAAGGGAGTCAACGGGCGCTGGAACAGTACAGTCCGCCGGCTTCATTTCTGTATGTGGATGGTTCGGCCATAACCGAACCAGGAACCTTTATGCTGCCGGTATTGGTACCGCCGATCCCGAACTTTACCCTTTTACGGAAGGATCCTGAAACGGTTACGGTGCAGGTTAGGTTGAGGAACCCTAGAAACTGATGATTATCGGTATCGGAGTGGACGTGGTCCATGTGTATCGGCTGAAACGGTGGCAGACTATCCCCGGCTTATTGGAACGCTATTTTCATCCTGAGGAACTACGCACTGCCCTGTCCAGGGGCAGTGGGGCGACCTTGTCTTTAGCGGCCCGGTTTGCTGCTAAGGAAGCCTTTGGTAAAGCCCTGGGTATAGGGCTTTCGGGTATCGTGCTCAAAGATATTATGGTGGTCAATCAGCACAACGGCAAGCCGGAGATACAACTCTTTGGTACTGCGCGCCGGGCCTTGGAGCATAGCGGCGCCCATCGAGTGCATCTTTCCCTGACCCACGAGCAGGACAATGCCATTGCCATGGTGGTGTTGGAAGCCTTTCCTGAGAGTCCTG
>JAITAI010000066.1 GCA_031284195.1 Treponema sp. | reverse complement strand
ATACAGCACCCGAAGGTGGTACGCAGCGGTTTCGGTTCGTCTTTGGCAAGGTCGGAAAAGAAGGCGTTCAGCCGCCGTGGGTCGGCGAGGGGTCCTTCACCGTAATCAGCGATGATCCCCTTGAGGATAGTTACCAAATTACTAGCCATGCATCACTCCTTATGAATATCTAACGTGAAGTAAGACAAAGAGAAAAAAGTCCGCTGGACTTCAGTCCGCAATGACGCTCAGGTATCCGAATAATTCGTGAGCATGAGCGTTCCTTCCCGGACCCTTGGTATCATCAAACTCATGTTACTTAGAACCGGCCCCTTATGTCTACCTGGAACCAGTTCCATCTGTCTACGTAACGTGAGGTGAAACAAAGAGAAGAAGTCCGCTGGACTTTTAGTCCGCCCTTACGTTCATGTATCCGAATAATTGTGAGCATGAGCGTTCCTTCCCGGACCCTTAGTATTCCATCGAGCTCACCTTATTAGGGTTTAAGTTCTCAGTAGTTTCCTTTTTCAATTCCCCTCAGTTTATCAAGAACGTATGGATGTTTTTCCTGTAGCAAAGCGTCAAATCATTGGTACTTGTATAGTCCCGGATACTATTTCGCCGTAGATTGCTGATTTGGTTGTAAAAACAACCGATTGGCATCCCAGGATGCTCTATTTTTAAATAGGGTCAATGGCTGAACCAACCGGAATCCTAAGGTCCCGGTAAATCATTAATACTAACGAGGAAAACTATGGAAAAGATGTTTTGTTTTCAATGCGAACAGACCGCCGGCGGAAAGGGCTGCTCAGGCCGGGCCGGAGTATGCGGAAAGCAGGAAGATACTGCCCAATTACAAGACCGGCTGACTGGGGCGCTCATTCTTTTGGGGCAGGCGGCCTTAGGGCAAGGCCCTTCGGTGGATACGAACCGGCTGGTCATGGAAGGGCTTTTTAGTACCCTGACCAATGTCAATTTTGATGATCCGGTTCTTGAAGCGCTGATCTTGCGGATCCAGCAGGAACGGATACGGATCTTTGCCGGATCTACCCAATGGGAAGACTTTGATTTGTCCCGGATATGGGAGTCTCCAGAGGACATCCGATCGCTCAAATCCATCATCCTCTTCGGCATCCGGGGAATAGGGGCTTACGGTTACCATGCCTGGGTATTGGGCTATAAGGACGATGAGATCGGCCTCTTCCTGTACAAAGCCCTGGACGCCCTGGGCAAGGAGGATTACGGCATGGAGGAATTACTGCCCCTCGTAATGGAAACCGGCCGGATCAATCTCAAATGTCTAGAACTTTTGGATAGGGCCAATACGGAGGGTTTCGGAAATCCTCAACCCAGGACCGTATCTCTGACAGTGGAAAAAGGCCCCTTCATCGTGATAAGCGGCCACGATCTCCGGGACCTCAAGCTCCTCCTGGAACAGAGCGCCGGCCAGGGAGTCCATATCTATACCCATAGTGAAATGCTTCCTGCCCACGGCTACCCGGAATTGAACAAATATCCCCACCTCAAAGGTAATTTTGGTACTGCTTGGCAAAACCAGCAGCAGGAATTCGAGGCCATCCCCGCTCCGGTACTTTTTACCTCTAATTGCCTCATGCCGGTAAAGGACAGTTACCGAGATAGGGTCTTTACCACTGGGGCAGCGGCCTATCCGGGGATGATCCATATTGATGAAACCAAGGATTTTTCTCCCCTCATTGCTAAGGCTCGAGAACTGGGAGGCTATAAAGCGGATCAGCTCTGGCGAGGCATTAACGACGGCGTCGAAGTACACACCGGTTTTGCCCGGCATACGGTACTTTCTGTAGCGGACAAGCTGATAGCAGCAGTCAAGGCCGGTGATATAAAACACTTCTTCCTGGTGGGTGGCTGTGACGGAGCAAGGCCGGGCCGGAACTATTACACCGGCTTTGTGAAACAGACCCCCCGGAACACCCTGATCCTGACCCTGGGCTGCGGCAAGTACCGTTTTAACGACCTGGACCTTGGGGAGATAGGGGGGCTGCCGCGGATTCTGGACATGGGCCAGTGCAACGACGCGTATTCGGCCATCAAGACTGCCATCGCCCTGGCAGAAGCCTTTGGCTGTTCCATCAATGAACTGCCTCTTTCCCTGGTTCTCTCCTGGTATGAACAGAAGGCGGTGAGCATCCTCCTTACCCTGCTCCACCTGGGGATAAAAAACATTTTCCTGGGGCCCAGCCTGCCCGCCTTTGTATCCCCTCATATCCTGAACTACTTGGTGGAACATTTTAACCTTAGTCCCATCAGTACCCCGGAAGCGGACCTGGCAAAGATACTGAAATCCTGAGAGCCCTCACAACACCTAGTTTTTCTGTATCGGGATAATGGGATATATTCCTAAAATGCTGAGCCTTTTTTAAAACAAAGCTGAGGTTTGAAAAAGGCTCAAAAATAAACGTAGTAGAAATTTCCCTTTTTTACGACATACCCCTCCAGAACATCAAATTACTTATAAAATACATGTAATTTATATGATTTATCTTGACATACCCTCTATTTTTAATTATTATAAATTAATATTAAATACATCGTAATTGTATGTTTTTGATGAAAGACTATAGGAGGTCTATGATGCACTGTAGACGAGGGGTATGGGCGGTTCTGCTAGTGGCAGTGGCGTTACCGGGAGCGGTTTTTGCGAGGGGAAAAAAGGAAAATACCCAGTATCCCCACGGCGAATATGATATTGCCTATTCCGGGGCGACTTGTAGTTCCCCCATCGCGATAGGGGTCTTGAAAGGTTTTTTTGAAGCCGAAGGGGTCAAGATCAACCTGGTCAGCGGCGGTAGTTTTGAATCAGACCGTTCCGCTCTGGCCGCGGGGAAAATGGCGGTCCAAAACGGGGACTTTCAATATTTTCCGTCGGTTTATAATGGTATTGACGTAAAACTGGTGGGCGGTCTCCATGAGGGGTGCATCAAGATCCTGGTTCCCCAGGATTCACCGATCCTAAATCTGGAGGATTTACGGGGTAAGACCATCGCGGTTGACGAAATCGGCGGAACCCCCATGTCAGTGGCGTCGGTAGCTGCGGGAAGCGCAGGGGTTAATCCCCAAACAGAGATCACCTGGAAACCCTTCCCCAATGATCTTATCGTACAAGCTGCGGATAACGGAGAAGCCGATGTGATCGCCCTGTGGGATCCCTTTGCCACCTTAGCAGAACGAACCGGAAGGTTCCGGGTACTGGTCGATCTCAGTGAACATCCCCTTTTCGCAAACAAAGCGTGCTGCTTCATTTTTGCTTCCGGCAAGCTGGTTCGGGATAATCCAGCAGCAGTAGCCGCGGTTTTACGGGGGATCAACAAAGCTGCCGAATGGATAGGGGCCAACCCCCGGGAAACCGCAGCGCTCTTAATCTCTGAAAAGCGGATAGCCACCGACGATGTGGAACTGGTAAGCGGCTTGCTTGGTCATTACCGTTACGGCCAACATGCCGGGTCTGCGGCAAATATCCGCGCCAAGGACGACGCCCTCTACTTTGCGGATCAGTTGACTAAGATCGGGTATTTACCGGCGGATCTCAACGTACAGAAGTTCATTGACGATCTCTTTGTGGATATTTTCGCAGTGGAAGCAGGTACAAAAAAGTAATGTAAGGTAAAAAGGAAAAAGACGGCGCTGCCGGAATTAGGATTCGGCAGTGCTGGCTATTCCTTTAAGGGTGTTTGTATGATTCAAGGAAGGTCCTGTGGCAAAACAGAAATGGTATGAAGATCCAAAAATAGCAGAAGACAGGGTCTACTGGAAACCAAAGTCCGAATTCTGGGTTTGGGCAGGGGTGGCTTCTTTTATTGCGGCCTTATTGGTAAATCTGCTGGTTCCTTCCATAGAAAATGTCAAACCCCGCCTGTATCGGGCTGTTCTCGTTACCTTGATACTTGTATTGATCCTGTTGTATTTCTTTGCCCTTAAAAGACCGTTTTTTCGCAAAAAATTGTATCATAAAGCGCAATTTATTTTTGGCGCTGGCATGGCGTTGACGATTTGGGATCTGCTTACCACAAAAAGCGCGCTCTTGCCCCTGCCCTATTTTCCGGGTATGCCGGGAATCTTCGGCGTCATGTATGATGACCGCTTCCTCCTGTTACGGAGTACGGTTTATTCCATGCGGCTTTTCTTTGTGGGGATGATCACCGGTACCCTTCTGGGACTTGCCACAGGGATTCTCATTGGCTGGTGGCGGCAATGGGATTACTGGCTTTCGCCGGTCATCCGGGTTACGGGGATCATTCCAGCGGTCGCCTGGCTCCCCATAGCCCTGGTGGTACTTCCCACGGCCTTTACCACGGGGATTTTCTTAATCTTCATCTCCTCCTGGTTTCCTGTCTCGTCGATGATGGCTGCGGGGATCATATCCACGCCAAAAACCTATTTTGACGCGGCAAAAACATTGGGAGCGGATAATAAATTCCTCCTTTTTCATGTGGCCATACCCCACGCCATGCCGAGTATGTTTATCGGGATCCTCACGGCCACGGCGTTTTCATTTACCACATTAATTGTATCGGAAATGGTAGGGGCCACTGCGGGACTGGGGTACTACATAAACTGGGCCAAAGGCTGGGGTGCTTACTCAAAGGTATACGGCGCTATCATCATCATAGCAGTGGAATTTGCCCTGATCCTGGCCTTAATCGGCGCTATCCGCGGTTCAATTCTCCGCTGGCAAAGGGGAATGTTAAAATGAGTGAAACCCTGATCCACATCCAAGGGGTCAACCGGATATACCAGGGGGCTAACGGCGATCCCATTTATGCCCTAAAGGATATAAACCTCCTCATAAAAAGGGGAGAATTTGTATCCATCGTGGGGCCTTCAGGCTGTGGTAAGACCACTCTCCTCAGACTTATCGCGGGACTGGATCCTCCCCAGTCAGGACACATCTTGATCGACGGTCAGGAGATCCGGGAAACCAGCCATGAACGGGGTTACATCTTTCAGCAGCCCACCCTGTTTCCCTGGGCTACGGTTTTTGAAAATGTGGCAACCGGTCTCAAAGCCCGGGGAATATACGAAACCCACAAGCATCTTGTCAAAGACTATATCCACATGATTGGGCTTAGGGGCTTTGAAAAAAACTACCCCCACGAAATTTCCGGGGGCATGGCCCAACGGGTGGCTATTATCCGGGCCCTGATAAACGAACCTAAGGTATTACTATTGGATGAACCCCTGGGCGCTCTGGATGCTTTTAAGAGAATAGAGCTTCAGGCCCTCTTGCTGGATATATGGAAGAAGACCGGGACCACCATGGTGATGGTAACCCACGATGTGGACGAAGCCATTGCCTTAAGCGGCCGCATCGTGATTATGACCCCCCGTCCTGGGGAGATCACCGAAATATTCGAGGTGGAACTGGGCGAAGAGAACCGGGACAGGAACAGTGATGATTTTATCATTTTACGCAAGAAAATCCTGGAGGCTCTGCATCTGGTAATATCCCGGTACCCCCCAGAGTACGAAATATGAATCCGGGGGTTCTATAAAACCGGCTTGACATTTAATTTTATTGTTAGCTAAGATGGGTATAAACATATTACATATATATGATTAATATATTTATACTCTAGATTTTAACTATACTGGTAACAAAAGAGGAGCAGAGTTTTGGCAAAGGCGATTAAGCAAATTGCGATTTATGGAAAAGGGGGGATCGGAAAATCAACCACTACCTCTAATCTGAGTGCAGCGCTCTCTGAAATGGGCTTAAAGGTTATGCAGTTTGGCTGTGATCCCAAAAGCGATTCGACCAATACCCTGCGGAACGGAAAGTACATCCCCACGGTTCTTGATACCCTCCGGGAAAAGTCAGCAGTCAGGGCCCAGGAGGTGATTTTCCCGGGATTCAACGGAATTTACTGCGTAGAAGCCGGAGGACCCGCCCCAGGGGTGGGATGCGCCGGACGCGGGATCATCACCGCAGTGGAACTCTTTAAGCAGCAAAAGATCTTTGAAGAGCTTGAGTTGGACGTGGTCATCTATGATGTCTTGGGAGACGTGGTTTGCGGTGGCTTTGCCGTTCCCATCCGGGAAGGGATCGCGGAGCATGTTTTTACCGTATCTTCTTCGGATTTTATGTCCATCTATGCATCAAATAACCTCTTCAAGGGGATCCGTAAGTATTCTAACTCTGGAGGCGCCCTGTTAGGGGGAGTCATCGCTAATTCCATGGGGGCCCCCTATGCCAAGGATATTATCGACGATTTTGTGGCGAAAACCCATACCCAGGTAATGGAGTATATTCCCCGATCAATCACCGTAACCCAGAGCGAACTTCAGGGTAAGACCACCATTGAAGCAGCGCCTCAATCTGCCCAGGCAGAGGTCTACCGATCCCTGGCGGCAAAGATAGCGGCGCACACCGAATCCAAGGCCCCTACCCCGCTGGAGATTACCGAGCTACGGGAATGGGCTGGAAGGTGGGGAGATTATTTACTGGCCCTTGAACAGGGAAAAGTTACCTCCCAGGGTGCCGCGATTTAGATTTCTGCGCCACAGGCGCTTATATCAAAGAAAGGCCGATCCGGTTCTAAAGGTGATCTTTATATAAATGTTTCTATTGATATTTTTTCGGTATTTTATTAGTATTTTTATTGTCTTAATAACATATTAAATACTTGTATTTAATATGTTATTTGGATAAAATAAGGAATGAATAAACCAGGACAGAAATAGGAATATAAGGAGGAGAAAATGAAGAGCCATTTCTGTAAAAGCTACGAAAGGTGAATCGGGATAATAGGTACAATGTATATAACTATTCGACAGTCTGCCAAAAGGCTATGCCCTAATCACCGTTACAGATGAATAGTTACAAAAAATTTTTAGGAGGTTTATGAATGAAAACCCGAAAACAAGAAATATGGTTGCCGGTCATTATCACGGCGCTTTTATCGCTATCCCTTATGACCGGGTGTGATAAATCGAAGGAACAAACCGGAGCCACGCTGCCCTCCCTCAAGATAGGGCTTATTGTGCAGGACGCGGTCCGGCCTGCCCTGGTGGTGACTGCAGAACAGTTGGGTTACTACCAAGAGGAGGGGGTGAAGGTGGAGTTTGTCCCCGTGGACAGCGTCCGGTCCGGTTTAGCAGCGGTACAGACCCGGAAGATCGATGTGTTCCCCTTCTCCGCTAACGCCTTGTCGTCCATTGCTAAGGGAAGTAACGATGTGATCATCGGAGGGGTTGCCGTGGAAGGTTCTTCCCTGGTGGTAAGCAAGAACAATTTTAATGTGGACTTTAAGGATTTTAGAAACTGGCAGGGTAAAACCATTGGAGCTGATCCGGCCACTGCCAATATATATCTCCTCCAGGAGTATATCCGTAGTGTATACCCCGACTGGAAGCAAGAGGATGTGAACTGGCTTCCCTTTGATGATAACAACGTTCTCCTTGAGGCAATCCGGAAGGGTACGGTGGACGGGGGATTCCTCACTACCGAGCGGGTATGGTTGGCGGAAGAGTCGGGGCTCAAGGAAGCCTTTGACCTGGCGGAATACCTCCCTTACTATCTCTGCTGCCGGCTCACCGCCGACTTAAACGGAGTCCGGGAAAATCGGGCCGCCTATGTGGCCCTCCTTAGAGCCCAATTACGGGCGGAACATGATTATAAAGCGGATACCAAAAAAATCATTGATGCGGTAGTTGAATATACCGAACAGCGGGAACAATACGTGGTCCGCTATATTGCCAGTGAAAAGAATTTCGACGGCGGCGGCCTGGTAAACTTCAAAAATCCTGTCAGCCCGGATCCGCTTTTTAATAAAATCGAAGAACTCAATCGAGTCAACATCGCCCTGGGAAACTACCAAATGGCCGAAGGGGTAAACCTCAAGGAACATGTAGATCTTTCTATTTATCAGGAAGCGATTGAGGACTTGCTTGATCGGTATCCTAATGACATTGTGTACCAAAAAGCCTATGAGTTATTTCAAAAAAATAACAGCCGGTACTTTGATTCATAAGGACTAGCGTATGACCTCCGGCTGGGGTCAAAACCCCGGCTGGCTATTTCAAGAATCGATTTACAAGGAGTTTATCATGGGATTAAATTTAAAGGCCACAGAGGTTTCTAGTAGGGAGCAACGGCTTGGTTCCATAACCGGATATGATGGTTCCCTCTTGGAGATGGCGACTTTGGGTTGCCAAGGGTGTTTGCAAAATAAAAGCCGGGATTTTCAAACGGTTAGTTCCTGCGCCCATACCCATGCGATCAATCAGTTGGCAGGACTAGACGATACCCTGGTAGTGGATCATGGGCCTATCGGCTGTGCAGGGGCACAGATATGCTTTACTATCGCGAAAAATAAACTACCCTTTATTCCAGGGAAAAAGCCTCTGGAACACGCCCGGGTGGTATCCACTGCTTTAACCGAATCGGATACGATCTTTGGCGCGGTGGATAAATTGCGGAAAAGTATCCGGGCCGCATACCATCGGCACCATCCCCGGGAAATATACATCGCCACCAGTTGTGTCTCCGCAGTTATCGGGGAGGATGTGCAGAGCATAGCAGTAGACATGAGTGAAGAACTGGGGATCCCTGTAGAGGTCGCTACTGCCGAGGGGCTCCGCAGTAAGATCTGGGCCAGTGGCTTTGACGCTTACTGCCATGCAGTATCCAAGGCCAGAATAAAGAAGATGGACAAAAAGAACAACACCATTAACTATGTAGGGTTCAATAATCTGGGCGTACAGTACGTTGCCCCTCTGTTCAAGCGTATCGGCCTGGATATTATCTGTCTCACAGCTACCGCCACAGTAGAGGACTTTGTGCGGGCCGCTTCCTCTGTCGCATCCTGGGGACAGTGTGGTTCCCAGTCAAGCTACCTCTGCTCGGTCCTGGAACAGGAATGTGGGGTACGGTACTTTCAGTCCCATCTGCCCTATGGCGGCTTTGGGTTTGAGCGATTCTTTCTTGATGTTGCCCGGTATATCGGAAAAGAGGAAGCCGCAAAAGAGGTCATTGAAGAGGAAAAGGAAAAATACCGAGAACAGCTTGAGCATATCCGTTTGGTATTGAAGGGCAAACGGGGCCTCATTGCCATGGGAAGCAGTTTTGCCTTTGAGTATACCCGGCTCCTTCGGGAATTGGAGGTGGAGGTCCTCCATGCCATTGCCTATCACTACGACCCGAGGCTGGACAACATGAATCAGGAAGAAAAGGTGGCTGCCGCAACAGATGTGATCGAACTCAAGCTGAATGTATCCGCCAGCGTAAATGACGCCCAGCAGGTAGAAACGAATCTGATCATCAAGAAATACAAACCCGATTTTGTTATTTCCCGGGGCCACGATGCAACCCCTTTCACCGCTGCCCAAGGAATTCCCGCGCTGGATATTGAAATCGGTCTTATTCTGATAGGGTACCGAGGACTAACCATGTTGGGAAACTCCCTGGTAGAACTCATGACCAACACCAACTTTCTCAAAAAAATAGGGGATCGATACGAATCGCCCTTTACGGATACCTATGAAAACCTGAAACCCTTTAACTTCTATCGGGAGTCAGCATCATGACTACATCCTGCTCGGAACAACAGCGGGTCGCCTGCGCAGTGGGGGGTATCTATACGGCCCTGGCCATTGAGAAAGTTTTGCCGATCATGCACTGTGGTCCTGGATGCCAGGGGAACGCCGCCGGAGTCTTGGGCAGGACCAATGGCGGCTTGAGCGGGATCACTTACCCCGAATCGATCATCCCCAGTACCAATTTCTGTGAACAGGATACGATTTTTGGGGCCAGTGACCGCCTGCATCGGCTAGTGGAAAAATCCCTGGAATACTACAAATCGGATATGTTCATCCTGGTGGATGGCTGTACCGCGGAAATTGTCGGGGACGATATTGAAGAGGTAGCCGGCCATTTCAAGCAGAGCCCCATTCCTGTCCTGTACGCCACCCTGCCTGGCTTTAAGGGAAACAACCTCTGGGGACACAGCCAGATCCTCCATGCAATCATCGATCAGTACCTAAAACCCCCGGACATGATACGGGACAAACAGGTTAATGTCTGGGGTATTGTTCCCTACTACGATTCTCTCTGGATACCAACCCTAGAGGAACTGGAGAAACTCCTCTTCACCCTAGGACTCGAACCCAACATCATCTACGGACGAGGCAAGGGAATTATGGCAATAAACAGGATCCCCCAGGCGGCCTTCAATCTGGTATTGGCCCCCTGGACGGATCTGGATGTGGCGAAAAAATTGGAAGCCAAATTCGGTACCCCCTACTTACATTACCCCTGTCTCCCCATCGGTCCTACGGAAACCACCCGGTTTATCCGGACCATAACGGAATACGCTGGCCTGGATCAGGTACATGCGGAGAACTACATTAAACAGGAAGAGGGGCGGTACTACTTTTATGTCAAGAACGGGATCAAGACCTTCACTGGAGGTACCCAAAATCCAAAACGATTTTTCATCAATTCCAGCGCGGCCCAGGCGGTTTCTTTAACGAGGTTCCTGGTAAACGATTGGGGCTTTATCCCCAAGAAGATCTTTATCATCGATGATGTAAAACCAGAGTATCAAGAAGGAATAACAAAAGAACTACGGTCTCTGGAGTATGAAGGGAAGGACGATTTCGACATTGTCTTTACCAACGATGGAGGACTCTGTGATCAGGAAATCAAGAAGGAGAATTTTGAATTCCACAAGATATGTCTTTTCGGAACCACTTGGGATCAGTTGACCGCAAAAAACAACCAGCTACCCTTTGTTCCGGTATCGGCGCCCTACGGCGAATATCTCATCGCTAATAAAACCTATTTCAGTTTCAACGGGGCGTTGAACCTGGTGAGGGACCTTTACAACGACATGACCAAAAAGATACTGGGATCCGGAATTGTGGTACGACTAGAGACAGAATGAAGTTCCAAACTAAGTCCCGGGGTATTATATCTGGGATTTTCAATAACAAAACAGGTGAAGGTAACATAAATAGCAAGAGGGGTTCTAATGTATGGGTAACATAAAAATAGAAAACGTATCATTCGCATATAATCAAAACAGCGGTAATTCCTATGTACTTGAAGATATTAATCTTTCCATCGGAGAAGGGGAATTCGTCTGCGTTATCGGTCCATCGGGCTGTGGAAAAAGCACCCTGATCACCCTCCTTGAGGGTTTGAATTTTCCTTCTCTGGGCAGGGTACTCATTGGCAGCGAAGAGGTAAAAGGACCCGGAAAGGACCGGTGCGTTGTATTCCAGCATTATTCCCTGTTTTCCTGGCTGACAGCAAAGAAAAACGTGTCCTTTGGGGTTAAACAGACCAAGGGACATCTCTCATCGAAGGAAATCGATGATATTTCTCGGGAATATCTGGCCAAAGTGGGATTGGAAGGGTTTGAAAACAAGTACCCCCACCAGCTCTCCGGAGGTATGCAGCAGCGGGTTGCTATCGCCCGGGCGCTGGCAATGGACCCGGACATCCTGCTCATGGATGAACCTTTCGGCGCCATCGATACCAAGAACCGGATGCTCCTGCAGGATATGCTTTTGCAGATCTGCGCCGGGGAACACAAAAAAAGGACCGTGGTATTTATCACCCACGATGTGGACGAGGCGATCTTCCTCTCCAATCGGATTGTCTTTATGCAGCCCCGGCAGATCCGGGAGGAGATACCCGTAGATTTTGGGATAAAACGGGTCCGTTCCCAGGTTTTGGGAAGCAATGAGTTTTTGTCTCTCAGGAACCGGCTAATGGGGTATTTCTACGAAGATATTGCCGATGCCATGGATATAAGCAGGGCGGTGATATGATCCCTAAAATTATCAATTTGTCCAATATACTCTTCATCGCCGCGACAGCTTCCGCATTCTTACCGGCCGACTTTCACCTGGATCCTCCCTGGGCCTACCTGGTGATCCTCCTCTGGTTTGAGATACTGTTTATCATCAACGTGGCGAGGACCTGGAAAAAAGCGATCCATGTCATCGATTTATACAGTATTATTTTTGGCTTTTTCCTTCTTTGGGATCTGGGGTCCAAGGTTTTTAAGGTGTTGCACTTTACGCTCTTTCCACCTCCGCAAAACGTATTCTATATCTTTACCCAGGATTATCCTCAAATGATCCTGGGATTTTTCCATTCCATGTTCCTCATCTTGGTCAGCGTGGGCATAGGAATGGGCCTGGGGGTTATCCTGGGGCTCTTTGTCGGTTGGTATCACCGGCCTCGGGAAGCCCTCTCCCCGGTAATTAACGTGATTGCCTCAGTGCCCGCCTTGGTGTATGCCCCTTATATTGTAGCGGTATCTCCAACCTTCAAGATGGCCTCTATCATTGTCATCTTCATGGGGGTTTTCTTTCCCACCATGATGAACATGGCGAGTAATGTGAAGAACGTGGATCAGAAACTCATCGACAGTGCAAAGTCCCTAAACCTCAGTGACTTTGCCATGCTTATCAAGGTCCTGCTCCCAGACTGCGCCATTCCTATCATCGGCAGTCTGCGGATCCGGATCGCCACTGCCTTCATGATCCTAGTCATGGCCGAAACCATCGGCGCCACCTCTGGCTTGGGCTACTATGTCAAGCGTTGGGCAGCTTGGGCGGATTACCCCAAAGTATTTGCGGGGATCATCCTCATTGCCGTGGTGGTTACGGGGATAAATTCCCTGATCGGTATCTTTGAAAAGAGCGTACTCAAGTGGGTCGAGATACCCAAGTGAAGACAGAGGAACAAACAGGATGACCCATCGTATAGCGATTACCTCGGCCAATGGGGAGGATGTAGACCCCCACTTCAGCAGGGTTCGGCATTTCTGTATTGCCGATATTGACGACGAGGGCTACTGCCTGGTGGAATTCCGCGAGGCCCCACCCTGGGAAAATCCCCCGGGACATGATGAGCGTGTCTTTGACCGGATCCTGGAACTGCTCTTTGATTGCGAGGCAGTGATTACCGGCGGTATCGGTCCCGGGGCGGCAACCTATCTCCTTCGTCGAAATATGCGGGTCTTCAACGCCCCTGGGGAAGTACGGGATATTTTAAATACGATTATACAACGGAATCTATTAGAGGAGGAACAACAATGCCGGTAAAGATTGCACGGGACGTTACCGAACTTATCGGACAAACCCCTATTGTTAAATTGAATCGCCTGGTACCAGATGATGCGGCAGAGGTCTATGTTAAACTGGAAAGTTTTAACGCCGGGGGCAGTGTAAAGGACCGGATCGCCCTGAATATGATAAATCAGGCAGAAGCGGAAGGCCGGATAAAACCCGGGGATACCCTCTTAGAGGTTACTAGCGGCAATACCGGCATAGGGATAGCCTTGGTGGCTGCGGTTAAGGGTTACCAGGCGGTGATCGTCATGGGGGATAATGTGAGCCTGGAACGGAGACAGCTTATCCAATCCTATGGAGCGGAACTAGTGATCGTAACCTCTGTGGGGGGAATAAAGCCTTCCTTCGATAAGGCCGCAGAACTGGTGGAAAAGTACGGCTACTTTGAGGTAAAGCAGTTTGAAAACCCCCACAATCCCGAAGCCCATGAACTGACCACGGGGCCGGAAATCGCCGAGGCCTTTAATGGGCAGATCCCCGATGCCTTTGTCTCAGGAATCGGGACCGGCGGCACCATCACCGGCGTCGGGAGCTACCTCAGGAAACTCAGGCCCGATATTAGGATCGTAGCAGTGGAACCGGACGCATCCCCGGTGTTAAGCGGCGGCGCCCCTGGCCCCCATAGCATCCAGGGGATCGGGGCGGGGATCATCCCCCAGGTCTTAAACCGGGAAATCTACGATGACATCATCCGAATCACCAATGATGAAGCCCGGGACTATGCCCGAGAACTCGCGGCAAAGGAGGGTCTGCTGTTGGGTTATTCCTCTGGCGCGGCTATCCTGGCCGCGGTCTGGGTGGCAAAGCAGTTGGGCAAGGGAAAACAGGTCATTACCCTTGCCCCGGACACCGGGGAAAGGTATCTTTCCACTCCCCTGTACCGTTTCGATTAAAGCTCTGGAGGCCGTCATGGAAGAAGATACCCTGAAAATTCTCAGGGTCAGCGAAACCTGGCAGCTCGCCGGAGTGTACTATGTCAGGACCGAGGGTATGGTCAAGGGCTTTCAGGTCCCCCTGGATTGGGAATTCGCCGATGACAGTCCCTCATCCCAATACCTCCTCATCCTGGACCGGGGCTTGCCGGTGGCGACCTGTAGACTCCGGATCCTTACGGACACTACTGCCAAGATAGAGCGGGTCTGCGTTCTAGAATCCCACCGGGATAGGAACATCGGGAAACGGCTTATCACCGATGCCGAAGCCTGGTTCCGGGAACGGGGGATCAAAACCGCGATCATCACCAGCCGGGATGCGGTAGTAGGGTTTTATGAAAAACTCGGGTATAGGGCAGACTGGAATCAAATCCATGAGGGCTTCTTTAAGGAAGTCTACATGGAAAAAAACCTGTCATAACGGGTAAGAGAAAATACCGTTTGACCTATAAATATACCATAGTGCTTGCTATATAAGATAAGGAAGAGATTATGACCAAAATCATCAAAACAGCCGCTGGTCCGGAGGAAAAGGGCTCTCCAGGGAGGATCGCTTTATCCGAATCAGAGCAAGAGATTTCATCTGAAGGGGCCTTTGTCCGGCAACCGAACCATTTCACTACCCCTTTTGGGAGTGGCCCGGATGAACTGCCTGTGGAGGCCGGCAGGTACCGCCTTCTCTGGGCCTCCATCTGTCCCTGGGCGCACCGGCAGATCATCGTCCTAAAACTCTTAGGTCTTGATCAGGTGATCAGCATCGGCACCGCCCATCCGGTGCGGACTCCCTGGGGCTGGGAGTTTTCCCTGGACCCTGATGGAGTGGATCCGGTCCTGGGGATCCGTTACCTTTCTGAGGTCTATCAGAAGACCGATCCCGGCTATACTGGCCGGGCTACGGTGCCTGCAGTGGTGGACCTTAAAACAGGCAAGGTGGTAAACAATAACTACTTCAAACTCACCTACTCTTGGGAAACAGTATGGGCGCCTTTCCACAAACCCGGAGCCCCGGATTTGTACCCTCTCCCCTTGCGGCAAAACATCGACGAACTCAACGAGCTTCTGTTCCACGAGGTGAACAATGCGGTTTACAAGGCCGGGTTTGCCGAAACCCAGGAGGAATACGAAAAGAACTATGACCTGCTTTTTACCCGGCTGGATATCCTGGAAGAACGCCTGGCGGATCAGCGCTATCTTTTCGGGGATCGGATTACTGATTCCGATGTCCGTTTCTACGTAACCCTAGCCCGCTTTGATACAGCCTACCACCTGGTGTTCAAAACCAACCGTAACCGGCTCATTGATTTCCCCAATCTATGGAACTATGCCAAGGACCTCTACGAGATCCCCGCTTTCGGAGGTACCACGGATTTTGAGGGGATCCGCCAGGGCTATCAATTGGGCTCTCAGGCGCGGAATCCCTACGGTATCCTGTCTCTGGGCCCAGATGTCTCCCTCTGGAAAGAAGGGCACAATCGTACCCCTTTGGGAGAAGGCTTTTCAGACTCAATAAGTATCATACCATAAAAGGAGCATCCTATGGCTTATAAAACATGGTTTCAGAATGAGACCAACGAAACAGGAACCTTTATCAGGCAGACCAATCGGTTTATAACCCCTTTCGGCTTTGGTCCAGGCGACTTACCCCTAGAGCCAGGACGGTACCGGTTGATATGGTCCCGGGCCTGTCCTTGGGCGCATCGGCAGATGATAGTGCGCAGCCTCTTAGGCCTTGAAGATATCCTCAGCGTTGGTACGGTGGATCCCATCCGGCCCGAAAAGGAACAGAGCGACTGGGCTTTTACCTTAGACGAACATGGAGAAGACCCGGTATTACAGGTCAAGTACCTAAGCGATCTCTACCTCAGGACCGACCCTCATTATAAAGGCCGTTTTACGGTACCCTCGGTGGTAGATATTACCACTGGAAAGATCGTCAATAACGACTATTTTAACCTGACCTATTACTGGGAAACGGTGTGGAAGGACTACCATAAGAAGGGAGCCCCGGATCTTCTGCCTGAAGATCTCAGGGAAGATATCTTCAAACTGAACGACATCATCTTCAGCGACATCAATAACGGGGTATACAAAGCAGGCTTTGCCCGAAGCCGGGAAGCTTACGAGGCGGCCTATACGACGGTATTTCATCGGTTGGACCAGTTCGAAGCGAGGCTTGGCCAGAGCCGCTACCTCTTTGGGGATCGGCTCACCGATTCCGATGTCCGCTTCTACGTAACGCTGGTCCGGTTTGACGCGGCCTACTATAACGTCTTCAGGGTCAACCGAAACCGGATTCAGGACTTCCCCAACCTCTGGGCCTATGCCCGGGACCTCTATCAGATTCCAGCCTTCGGAGGTACCACTGACTTTACCCATATCAAGAAGCACTACCACCTCTGCTGCGATCCGGGGAACCGCTTTCACATCGTCCCCAAAGGCCCTGACACCTCCCTCTGGCTCAAACCTTCGGGCAGGGACCGGACTTATTCAGCTGCCTCGGTTAGAGCGTAGCGGATATCTTCTCCTTTTCTGCCCAGAGTCATTTTGAGCCGCCAAACGGGAATGGCCGGGTTTATCCCCTTTTGGTGGCAGTAACCAGCACTGAAAAAATACGGGCTCGGACCGCCGGGAATTTGAGCCTATACCGGCGAGGTGGATACTGCGGGAGGCCCATATTATATACTTTCAAGTGATTATGTTTCTTCTAAGTATTACAAATCTCTGAATCCCTTTACCTTGTAGTGTTGTCTGGGGGAGTGTCTTCAGGGCTTTTATGGGCCAGATAGAATGGTTCTAGACGCCTATGGGTGAAATAAGATCGTCTCCCTGAACCGGTCTAGGCTGAACAGGGGAACGGACCCGAACAAAAGTTCTTAGTTCCATAACCGGAAATGGCGGTTTCCCTCCTGGAGATGGCGACCCTGGGCGTTAGGGAGGTTTGCAAAATAAAAACCGGGATTCCCAAACGGTCAGTTCCTGGGCTCCATTCCCACGCCTCACTCCGCCACATTCCTGCCGGAACGTTATTACAATATCTTTTGAATTTTATTGAAAATATGCATTGACAAGTAATTTTAAAAATAGTAAAATAAATCTTATAAACAGGTATTTTTTTACAAATGAATTTACGGTAGAATTCTTTTCTACTTGACTAAAAAGGAGAAGTCGTATCATGAATAGTACCCCCCTCAAGAAAGTTTTGAAAAATTCACCGATACCGGATGAACAAATTGTGGATAATATTGGTTTGTATTTAAAGAGACAAAATGTATCAAGAATATGAATGATGTATATAAACGAATCCTTGATATACGGGGAAACAATTTAGTTCTTTTTGAATCATTCAGGAGAGGGGGATGTATGAATTTATAATATATGAAAAAAATCGTTTGATTTGCTACTTCTGAAGGATTTCCACGTATAATTGGATATCGTCAAAGCAGGATCCTATTCAATAACAAAAGGATATGAAAATTATTTTAGAGAAATTATGAGTTATCATGAAAAATAATTACCGATTTCTTATATAAAAATATGAACTGCTAAAAGGTGAGGCTATCAGCACAATAAAGAATATTCATGGCTAAAATAATATGAGGAATTACGTATGAACCTCAAAATCAGTGTTTTTTACAAATAGATGCAGGAACCTTGGCTTATAAGCAGACCGTGAGAGTAGTTTGCTTGTAAAAAATGTATAAAAACGGCATGGCATGGCTAGCCGGAGGAGTGTAAAGTTGTACTTCAATTATGAGTACTCGGAACAAAATCGACGAATCCTGACAGAAAAAGAAGATTACCCTTTGGGGAAGGGTAAGGCTTCCCGTGATTTCAAGATGCAGTTTTTAGAGGATTATAGAACAGTAGTTGGTGTCGTGTTAATCCTCTGCGTCAAAGAGCAGCTCTTTATGTTACCTTTGACAGTTACCTGTGGCTATGATTCTTATTCTTTAATTATTCATTCATTTTATTGTGAGGAACCTTATGAAGTTAATGTACCGTTTAAATATCAGCGTTAATGTAATTTTAATAATCGCAATAGCAGGCATATCCATTGTCCTTCTTAATCGTGCTAGCACCATGCAAATAGTTGAAGCAAGAGAAAGTCAGGCACGGCTTGCCGCTGAACAGGCACGGAACATTCAGATGCAGTATGAATGTTATTTGCAGATTGTCCAAACCCTAGCTGGTATGATGGCTGACTTTGACTTCGTCGAGGTAGGGACTCAACGTAACCGCTTAAATCAGCTTATGGAATCGACTCTGCTTTCAACACAGCAGGTAGTTGGCATCTTTGCAGTCTTTAAGCCTAATACCATAGATCAGGGTATGGACAATACGTTTATAGGAGAGATTGGTAATACTGAAACCGGACAATGGGCAAGCTGGTATACCAAAAGGACAGGAAAGATGCAACATCTGACCTACGATGGTGTACCGGAGATGATGAATACCATAAACAATTCTAACGCCCGTAACTCAACGGTAGACGAACCGGTTCCACAGACTGTTGCTGGTAAGGCTACCCATCTTCTTAAAATGAGTGTGCCGGTAATTCACCGTAAAACCAATGAAGTAGTCGGGAGGGTAGGGGTAAACATAGATACTGCTTACATACAGCCCATTATTGACAGTGTTATAAAGGATCCGGCTATGGCGGAGATAAGCGCCATGACCATATATTCAGATAACGCAACTATTGTGGCAAGCCGTGTACGAGACCATGTTGGCCAGCTTCTCATAAATGTTCAACGTGAAATATACGGTACTAATACCACTCAAGCTTACGAAGCGGTCATCAAAGGTCAAAAACAAAGGTTCTCGGCATATTCAGAGAGTTTCAAGAAAAATATGGAAATAATCCTTTATCCTTTTACCATAGGCAATACCGGTGTCAGTTGGTCCTTGATGCTCGGTACCGATAGAGACGTGATCCTTGCGGATATACATACCATGACTATCTTTACCATTGGTGTCGCTGTGGTGGCGATTATCATCAACATGATAACCGTCTTCTTTGTTGCTCAAAACATTACCAAACCCATTATTAATGTTGCCCTTACACTCAAGGATATATCTGAAGGTGAAGGGGATCTCACAAAAACGGTATCTATCCATTCCAAAGACGAGATAGGTGATCTCGCCCGGTACTTTAATGCGACTATAGAGAAGATCAAAAATCTTGTGCTCACCATTAAAAAAGAGTCTGTTGCACTCTTCGACATAGGCAATGAACTTGCCAGTAATATGAACGAAACCGCAACAGCGGTAAACCAAATCGCCGTTAATATCCAGAGTATCAAAGGCAGGGTTATTAACCAATCCACCAGCGTTACCGAAACCAACGATATCATGGAACAGATCACCGATAACATCGGCAAGCTCAACGAACATGTAAACCTCCAAAGCACTACTGTTACCCAATCATCCTCAGCTATAGAACATATGCTTGCGAATATTAAATCGGTAACGCAAACCCTTATCAGAAATGCTGATAACGTTAAAAAACTTATGGAAGCCTCTGAGGTAGGAAAAAACGGTCTTCAGGAGGTGTCAGCCGATATTCAAGAGATAGCCCGTGAGTCAAAAGGCTTATTAGAGATCAACGCCGTTATGGAAAATATAGCAAGTCAGACTAATCTTTTAAGTATGAACGCTGCCATTGAAGCTGCTCATGCAGGGGAAGTAGGTAAAGGCTTTGCTGTGGTTGCCGATGAAATCAGAAAACTAGCAGAAAGTTCTGGAGAACAATCAAAAACTAT
>JAITAI010000059.1 GCA_031284195.1 Treponema sp. | reverse complement strand
CCCAACGCCACGTTTATCGGTTTTACCGGAACGCCCATAGCATCCGCAGATAAAAACACGCGGGAGGTATTCGGCGATTACATCGACATTTACGATATGACTCAAAGCGTGGAAGACGGCGCGACAAAACCCGTGTATTATGAAAGCCGTGTCATTAATCTTGGTTTAAAAGAAGACGTACTGAAGAAGATTGACGAGACTTATGAACTGCTTGCCCAAAACGCCGGTGAAAAAGATATAGAAAGAAGCAAAAAAGAACTCGGCAATATGGAAGCGATACTCGGCGCACCTGAAACGATAAATAGTCTTTGTAATGATATTATCAGCCATTACGAAAAATATCGTGCAAATCTCCTCACAGGCAAGGCTATGGTGGTGTGTTATTCCCGCCCCATCGCCATGAGGGTATACCGGAAATTCCTCGAACTGCGCCCGGAATGGAACGAAAAAGTCAAGGTTGTGATGACAGCGGGCAATAAGGACCCGGAAGCCTGGCATCCTATAACCGGAAACAAAACGTACAAAAAAGAACTGGTAAAGAAATTCAAGGATGATGAGGATCCGGTAAAAATTGCCGTTGTGGTGGATATGTGGCTCACTGGTTTTGATGTTCCCAGCCTTGCCACCATGTACGTTTTTAAACCCATGGCCGGACACAATTTGATGCAGGCCATAGCCCGGGTCAACCGGGTTTTTAGGGACAAGGAAGGCGGGCTGGTTGTTGATTACATCGGCATAGCGGCCGCGCTGAAACAGGCGATGAAGGATTACTCAAAACGGGACCGGAAAAATTACGGCGAGATGGACATTGCCAAAACCGCCTTGCCGCGTTTCTGTGAAAAATTGAAAATCTGCGGAGAATTATTTCATGGTTTTGACTATCAGTTATTTATTGACGATGATTCCACCGGCGCTGACAGGGCGGATATAATCCGGGACGGTATAAATTGTATTCTTGGAAAAGACGAGGAAACGCAAAAATTGTTCCGCAGTGAATCCCTGCTATTGAAACAGGCCCGTTCTCTTTGCCAAAGCCTGCTTGATAAAAAACAACGTTACGAAGCAGCGTATTTTGAGGCGCTCAGGATTGCCCTGAATAAATTTTCAGGTAGCGGAAAACTTTCATTAAAAGAAATAAACGGCCAAATTAACGAACTTCTCAAACAAAGCATTAAAAGCGATGGAATTATCAATCTTTTTGCAGATGAACAGGAAGATTTCTCTCTTTTCTCACCTGAATACCTCGAACAAATTGCGAGGATGGAACAGAAAAATCTTGCAGTTGAATTGCTGCGAAAATTGATAGCTGAACAGATTCACCTCTATCAGCGTAAAGATTTTGTTCAGGCTCAAAAATTTTCCGAACGGATGCAAAAACTAATGAACGCCTACAGGAATGGGCAATTAACAAACGCTGATGTCATTGATGAACTGAGAAAAATGGCGCAGGATATTTCCGCCGGCCACAAAGAAGGGAAGGATCTTGGTTTATCCCAGGAAGAGCTGGCTTTTTATCACGCCCTTTCAAATCCTCTGCGCCGGAAAGATTATTATACCAACGAACAGCTTAAAGCCATGACTCAGGAATTGACGGAAACGCTGCGGAAAAACCGCTCTATAGACTGGAACAGAAAAGAAGGCCCCCGGGCGGCCATGAAAATGCTGGTCAAACGCCTGCTCAAAAAATATGACTACCCGCCGGAAGGCGAAGATGACGCGGTTAATACGGTAATCTCCCAATGCGAAATGTGGGTTGACGAAGGCTGAAAAGTACCCTTCACCGTGCCTCTGATAATCAAGTGACGATGATCCCGGTCTTCCGTCGTAAAACCAAAAATACTTCTTCAATCCTGTTTTTGCGCCCTTTCGTCCGGTATATGCCCGGACATAGGCAGGCATTAGCGGTAAAAGGGAAAGCAAGTAGGAGTACTTCGGGGGCTTCCTGGTTTGTCTTTCGGTCATGGTTTCAGGTACCGCTGCTTTTTCCACACCAAAAAAGAAGGACTGCTGCTTTTACGAAGTTAATCCAGGGTAAAAATAACCTAGAAAATAGAGCGGCTTTTTCAACACCTTAGATTGTGAAAAAACAAGCTTAGGCGCAAAGGAAAACCTATCCTGAGAAAGGTTTCCCAAGCCTTGTTCATCGGCTTCAATATCTGCGCTAACCGGGTTTTGAAAAAGGCTCGAGAAAAAAATGATTATGGTCGAACCGCAGTAAGCCCTCATGCTGCATCTTACACAGTTCATTGGACATGGCGCTTCGGTCAACCCCAAGGTAATCGGCCAATTCCTGCCGGTTAAAGGGGATATCAAAGTGGCTGGTCCCTGCTTGTTGGGCTTGGCTTGAAAGGTAGGAGCGCAGTTTTTCCCGAGTAGTACGGCGGGTGATATGTTCAATCTTTTGGATCAGCCTGATATTGTGTTCCGCCAGAATGCGGATCATATTGCTAATCAGCCTGGAATGAAACACACACACCGACGAACAGAGGGTCAGGATCCGTTTATAATCCACCAAGAGTATATCCGATGCTTCAGCGGCTATGGCGCTCACTGGCAGACGACTGAGTTCCCCACAGGCAAAGGCCTCTCCCAATAAACCTCCTGGTTCAACCTGGGCTATGATGCTGCGGTTTCCCCAAAAATCATCCTGAATCAGGTGGACCCTCCCGGAAAGGAGGATGCCCACGGGTATGGCCGATGAAAGCGGCGTATCAGCTATAAAGATGAAATTGTTTTTTGCATAGCCCTTCTGGTACGCTCCGAGGCAGTCCAGAATAGCCGCCACATCAGCTTCGTCGATACTCGCAAAAAGAGAACAATGCCTTAGTATTTCCATGAAACGCGGCGTTTTTTTCATCAATCCTGTCCAAAAGTAACCTGCTTGTTGTAAAAACAACCGATCCTACTGGTTCAGCAGCTTATAATATATAGTATAAGTACGATGAGCGCTATAATGCTGCCTGAAACGCTGGTAAGATGGCATGGAGGAGCCGGTCCTCCCCCGTCTTCTGAAAGGCGCTTCAGGCAGGGTCCAGGATACTACAAAACGAAGCGGGGTACCCCTATGAATCGATGTCCCGGTGCAGAGCACCTCAGCGGCACACCTACCTTGACCACTAAGATCTGTCCGCAATGCGGCGGTGAGATTGACCTTTTTTCCATTGATACCCATGGAACCTGCGAACAGTGCGGATTCATCGCCTACAACGATACCCAGCAATGTATCCGTTGGTGTAAATATGCCCGACAGTGCGTGGGGGATGCCTTGTACGAGCGGATGATGCAAATCCATAGGGGAGAAGGTATCAAGCCGGAGGTTCCATAGGGAAAGGGAGGACCCCGTCAATGCTGGATCTGCCGGTGAGAATCATGATGAGCCTATCTAGACCCAGGGCTACTCCAGAACAAGGGGGAAAGGGCTTACCTTGGCGAGGCAGAAAGACCTTCCAGTAATCCGCATCAACCCTATGGGGAACCAGAGCGGTCTGGGCTTTACGGGCCCCTTCTGCGGTAAAATACTCCTGTACCTGTTGAGGGTCCCCTTCTTCGGAATAACAGTTGGCAAGTTCTATCCCCTGAACATAGAGTTCCCACCGCTCCACGGTCTTTCCCTGGGGGTGTTTCTTAGCCAGGCAGGGAACAAAGGCAGGGTAATCTATCAGCGCCACTGGTTTGTCTTGAGGAAGCTGAGGCTCTACTGCATGGACAAAAATGAGATTATAAAGGTCCCCCAGGTCCATGTCAGGAGGCGGTTCGAGGCCAAGCCGGCGGGCTTCCCCTTCCAGGGTCCCCTGTGCTACTGCGTCAAAAAGGCTGAATCCTGCCCAGCGGGAAAAGGCTTCTTCCATAGGAATCCGCAGAAAAGGAGCACTCAGGGCTGAGGTCCCCGGAGACCTTTCAGTAAGCTCATGGAGGAGAAACTGAAACAAATCCTCGGTTAATTGCAGGGAATCTGCATAATCCCCATTCATGGTATAGTATTCCAGCAGGGTAAACTCCGGGCTGTGCAGGCGGCCCAGGGATTCGCCGTTACGGAAACACTTGCAGATCTGGTACAGGGATACCCCATGGCCGGCAATGAGCCGTTTCATCCAGATTTCCGGGGAAGGAACGAGCCAATAGGGCTGGGCTTTCCTAGACCTGCTCAAAAGCGGAGGGAGATACGCGGTTTCAAAGACTTCCAGGCAGGATTCAGGGATGAGGTTCGGAGCCAAGAGAGGCGTATCCACCTCAAGATACCCGCGACAGTCAAAAAACCTCCGGGTTTGCCTTATAATCCGGGCCCGGGTCCAGAGCAGATCCCTATCCATTTATGTCTCCTTTCCTGTAAGGCGACGTACCGCCTCCTTCCATTGGCGGCCCCGGTGAAACTCGTTTAAGAACATGCCAAAGGAAGCGCATCCAGGAGAAAGAACGACCACATCCCCGGGCCGGGCCGCTTCCAAACTGGCGCTAACCGCGGGATCCACTGAATCAAAAGGTCCTTGGTAAGAACAACCAGCCCCATCCAGCAGGGGTTTCAGCCTATCGCTACCGGTTCCTGCCAAGAGGATCACCGCCTTAGCCTGTACCGCGGCCTTGACCAGGGGGGTAAAGTCCAGCTTTTTATCGGTTCCTCCGGTTACCAAAACCACCGGC
>JAITAI010000040.1 GCA_031284195.1 Treponema sp. | reverse complement strand
GTTCGCGTATGACAATGTTGACCGCTTCACTTCCGTGTTTCCATCTATACCCAAATGATAAAAACTGTTCCTTTGGCTGTTCATTCCGGTTTCTATGCTTCGCAGTCCGTGTTGACCCGATAGCTGCCCGAAAAGCATGGCCGCAAACTGCGTCCAGCTTCGCAGCCCTTTCGATTTATACTCGGCTTTATGCTCCCGGACCAGCTTTTCAAAACGAGATCTCGAAACCAGGGCTAGCAATTGTCCCATGATTGTGTTAAGCTTATTCATGCCTCAAACTCCTTTTTTAGGTGATTTAGTGTGGTAACTTCATCATTCTACACGAGGAGTTGAGGTTTTTCAATTACTGCTTATTCTATTTTGGACACTAGTGGTATATTATATAAAAAATTTTTATGCAATATATATTTATCAAGCTGTATGTGACGGTTTGGCCGCCCGAATAAAGAAATGCGCAGCATTTCCAGGGCCGACAAACTGTGGCGGAGTTTTTGCGTAGGAATGAAGCGTAGCGGAATGACCTAGCACAACCGTAGCCCCAATCTCTGCATGTCTATCAAAGGGATGCTTCCCTGTAGCCGCTGCCAGGGGTTTTCCCACATCGTGGAGCAACAGTCCCAAGGAAAGCCTGAAATCATAAACCGGTTGCTTGGGGATGATCGGTTTTCGGTACCGGAACGTTTCCATGGTATGGTTCCACCCGTTTCCTTCAGGATGCAATTCCTTGGTATGATCTACCTCATCCAAGCGGATAAGTTCCGGCCAGAGCGCTTCCACGAGGCCCGAAGCCTCGAGCAACCGCAAACCCCGATCAGGCCGGGGTGATACCAAGAGGCTTCTCAAGAGCACCCGCTGCCATTCAGGGTTGGGAGGCAATCCCCTGGGCAGTTCTTTAAGGGATTGTCCCAACGCGGTAATGGGAACCGGGGCTTCCACTCCGTACCGAGCCAACATGAGGGCGCCCTCCATGGCGGCTTGGTACTAGCCGGCATAAGGATTGAGACCTTCCCACCAGGAAGTCTTAGGGCCCTTTTTAAGGGGGATCCCCTTTAAGTTCCCGTAGCAAAGGATACATCCCTTGAGGATCCTAAAACCCCTCAGTCTTGAGGTCCTGAGTAAAAGAAAGCAATCGATATGAGAATCAATGGGGTTCTTCTTTTTCAACGCAGCGAAAATACCACCCGTTTCATCGAGATCCAAGGCGGCATCAGCAATACCAAGGCCGGGAAAACGCAGACCCTCAAAATACTGTACCAAAACCACAATATCCGCATTGGTTTCAGCCCAGCCATAGGAAAGCGCCGGAAGTCTGAGGTACCGATCAATAGCACTCAGTCCCCAGAGCTTTAAGGAAGACCCCCGGCATCCAGGACTTTATAGATAGTTCCGATCCCCATGGCTCCCTACGCATATATCCAGTCCTATGGACCGGGTTAAGCCCCTATCCCAGGACTGGAACCTGGTTTACCCTGCCCAAGACCCGCGTATAAACAAAAGGCTTATACTTTTTTCTTGATAATATCGCTCTTGAGACAGCGGGCGCAGATTTTAAGGGTCAGGGTTGTACCTTGTACCTCGGTTTTTACCTTCACCAAATTGGGCCGCCAGGTACGGCGAGTATGGTTTTTGGCATGGCTTACCTTGTTCCCGGTAATGGTGTGTTTTCCGCAAATATCGCATACACGTGACATAGTGATCCTTCCTTACTCTATATGGAGGTTTATATAATAGGGAAAAGCGGAGTTTCTGTAAAGGGGGCGCATTGGCTCATACCTAGGCTAACTAAAAAAGGGATCATGCTTCAAAACTAACAATCGAACCTCCATTACAAGGGTCTCTACTTGGAGGGAAGCGTTTTTCAATAGGCTCAGGTCTTCCTTTTGTGTTCAGTATGAAAGCTGAGAGGATTTCATGATTTTTATTAGGACCAAGGGGATAGGTATACGGTAAATTCCTGTCCTGCATATAGCCGTCCTTACCGGTTTATGTTAGGATATCTTTATGGAAACTCTTGGATATTATAATGGAGACATTGGTCTCCTGGATGAGTTACGGATACCTATGAACGACCGGGCATGTTGGTTTGGGGATGGGGTCTATGATGCCACCGTCAGTGCGAATTATAGCATATTTGCCTTGGAGGAACACATAAATCGCTTTTTTAATAGCGCGGCCTTGCTGTATATGGTTCCGGCGATTACCAAAACCCAATTAGCAGAGCTTTTGAATACCTTGGTGCATAAGGTGGATAGTCCCACGCAATTCGTGTATTGGCAGATGACCCGAGGTACGGCTCCCCGGACTCATGCGTTCCCGGAACATACAACCCCTAATCTCTGGGTGATGATTAAGCCGCTCAGCTTGCCGGATATTTATCAAAAGATAAAGCTTATCACCGTAGAAGACACCCGGTTCCTCCACTGTAACATCAAAACCCTCAACCTCTTGCCCAATGTGCTAGCCAGTGAAAAGGCAAAACAAGCGGGCTGCACTGAAGCGGTTTTCTATCGAGGGAATCGGATAACCGAAGGTTCCCACGCTAACGTGCATATCTTCAAAGAAGGCATCCTCCGTACAGCCCCCCTGGATAATCTGATCCTTCCGGGTATCTCCCGAGCTCACATAATCGCCCACTGTGGGAACCTGGGTATACCGGTAGATGAAACGCCCTTTACCCTGGAGGAAATGTTCGGAGCCGATGAGATTATGATTTCCAGTTCCTCCACTTTTTGCATGTCTGCAAGCCACATCGACGGCCGTCAGGTAGGAGGGAAGGCCCCTGAGCTATTACGGCAGCTTCAAGACGCCTTATTGGACGAATTCCGCACTTGCACCAGCGGTGAGCATATTGGTGGGCAGTGTACTTAGAGGATACGATCAGGTCCCTTTGTTCCTTTCGAGCGCTTCAGGCGCTCATTAGGGGCCCAGGGCCGCAAGCCTGCGATCAATGACAAGGCAGGTGTGAGACCCACCCCGCTCCCTGGGTTTGCTGTTTCTTGGGAGGAGGTTCCTTCAACGAAGTGCTGCGCCGTGCCTCGACGGAACGTTGCGCTGTGTCTCGATATGTTCATGAATAAAGAGGAGATAAACCCATGATAACGGTACATGTTCATCCTGTATGCCTCATGGACCGCGTTCCTAAGATGCAACTGTCTGCTTCAGTATCACTGCCTGGAACCGGGACCATGGCCTATAGGATTCTTGATACGCATAATCAGTCCACGCAACCGGGAACCTATAAGATACGCTTTGACCAGCTCATTTCCCACGACATTACCTATGTAGGGATCATTCAGAGCGCCAGGGCAAGCGGTATGCAGCGGTTTCCCCTGCCTTATGGCTTAACCAATTGCCACAATAGCCTCTGCGCAGTAGGAGGTACCATCAACGAAGATGATCACCTCTTCGGCCTTTCTGCGGCCCAGAAGTACGGCGGTATCTATGTGCCTGCTAACCAGGCAGTACTGCATCAATATGCCCGGGAAATGATGGGCGCTGTTGGGGGGATGATCCTGGGGTCTGATAGCCATACCCGCTATGGCCCCCTGGGAGTCATGGGTATCGGTGAAGGAGGGCCAGAACTGGTCAAACAGCTCTTATCCCATACCTATGACCTCAAGGCCCCTGAAGTGGTCTTGGTCTACCTCCTTAACGCCCCCAAACCCGGGGTGGGACCCCATGATATTGCCCTTGCCCTCTGTAAAGCCCTGTATGATCAGGGGTTCGTCAAGAATAGGATCCTTGAGTTTGCCGGCCCAGGGATTTCCTCTCTCCCTATGGATTTCCGCCTGAGCCTGGATGTGATGACCACCGAAACCGGATGCCTTTCCTCGATCTGGGAGACCGATGAGGTGGTCCGCGAGTATTACCGCGAGCATGGCCGGGAGAGAGACTATAGTCCTCTTGCCCCTGCACCAGGAGCGATGTATCACCGGATGATTACCCTTGACCTTGCCCAAGCAGAACCGATGATCGCCCTTCCTTTTCATCCCTCCAAGGCCTATACCATCCGGGAAATGAATGACCATGCCGGGGATATCCTGCGGTCCATTGAACAGGATGGGGAAGAACAGTGCGGTATCAAGCTCCAGCTCACCGATAAAGTACGCCAAGGCCGGGTCTTAACGGATCAGGGCATCATTGCAGGCTGTGCCGGGGGACTCTATGACCATGTTCGGGAAGCCGCTGCGGTTCTGAAGGGAGCATCCATAGGAAACGGAGGGTTTTCTCTGTCCATATACCCCGCCAGTATGCCTGTGGCCTTACAGTTGATGGACGCCGGTATTCAGCAACCGCTTATAGAAGCAGGGGTCGTGTTTAAGCCCTGTTTTTGCGGGCCCTGTTTCGGTGCAGGGGATGTACCGGCCCATAACAGCTTTTCGATCCGTCATACTACCCGCAATTTCCCGAATCGAGAGGGTTCCCGCCCGGGTGACGGACAGCTTGCGGTGGTGGCCCTCATGGATGCCCGTTCCATTGCCGCTACTGCCCGGAACCAGGGACTGCTCACCGCTGCCACAGAGATTGAGTATACCCGCACCAAGGCCCTGCTTCCCCCTTTTAATGGAGGCATATATGCCCATCGGGTGTATCAGGGATTTGGCAAACCCGAACCAGATAGGGTCTTGCAATTCGGCCCCAACATCGGGGATTGGCCGAAGATCGAGCTCCTCGGTGAAGATCTGCTCCTGCGCCTTGCCAGCGTGATTCACGATCCGGTTACGACCACCGATGAATTGATCCCCTCGGGAGAGACCGCTAGTTACCGGTCTAATCCCCTTAAACTGGCAAAGTTCACCCTTTCCCGGCGGGATCCTCTGTATGTGGAACGAGCCCAGGAAATCCGTGCCCTTGAAGCTCAGCGGCAACAGGGGATACTCCCTGCTGAACTCGAAGGTTTCCTCGCGCACCTGGAACCGGCAGTTGCTATCGAAAGCCTGCATATTGGTTCGCTCATCTTTGCGCGGAAACCTGGGGATGGTTCTGCCCGGGAACAAGCCGCCTCTTGTCAACGGGTCTTAGGGGGGCTTGCCAACCTTGCCTATGAATACGCGACCAAGCGGTACCGTTCAAACCTGATTAATTGGGGGATGCTGCCTTTTACCCTGGATCATACCGTAGATTTTGAGGGCCGGATCGGGGACTGGCTCTATGTGCCCCAGGTACGATCCCGGCTTCAAGCCAAGGAACCGTACTTTCCCGCGAAACTGTGGAAGCCCATGAGCGCCCCAGGAGCATGGACCGATATGACGGTGAGCATCGGGGAGCTTACCTCGGAGGAACGGGAAATCCTCTGCTGTGGCTGTTTGATAAACTACTATGCCGCCCAAACCCAGGAGCGCGGTTATGGCTAAGATCACCATGCTAAACCCCATTGTAGAAATGGACGGGGATGAGATGACCCGGATCCTCTGGAAGTGGATCAAAGCAACCTTGATCTGCCCGTTTGTGGACCTCAAAACCGAGTACTACGATCTCAGTCTTCTCCATCGGGAGGAAACAGGGGATCAGGTTACGATTGACGCGGGGAAGGGGATCCTGCGGTACCAGGTAGGGGTTAAGTGTGCGACCATCACCCCGAATGCATCGCGGATGGAAGAATACCGCCTCACCCATCTATGGAAAAGTCCTAACGCCACCATCAGGGCGATCCTGGACGGTACGGTGTTCCGGGAGCCGATTCTGGTGGCCTGTATTAAACCGGTGATCCCCACCTGGGTAAAGCCCATCACCATTGCCCGCCATGCCTACGGGGATATATACAAGGGAGTGGAATACCGGGTGCCTGCCGCAGGAACCGCGACGCTGGTCTTCACCGATACTCACGGTGAGACCTGGCAGGAGCGGATCTATGACTTTGAAGGCCCTGGGGTACTGCAGGGGATCCACAACAAGGACAGTTCCATACGGGCCTTTGCCCATGCCTGTTTCCGCTATGCCTTAGACAAACAGCAGGACCTGTGGTTCGCCGCTAAAGATACGATCTCCAAACAATACGACCAGACCTTTAAAGGGATCTTTCAGCAGACTTTTGAGACAGGGTATCAAGATTCCTTCAAGGCTTCGGGTATCACCTACCGCTATACCTTGATCGATGATGCGATTGCCCGGGCTATCCGTTCTAGCGGGGGCTTTGTCTGGGCCTGCAAGAACTACGACGGAGATGTACTGAGCGATATGGTGTCCAGTGTTTTTGGTTCCCTGGGCATGATGACCAGTGTGCTGGTCAGCCCTGCGGGTAATTACGAATACGAGGCAGCCCACGGGACCGTTACCCGGCACTATTACCGGCATCTGCAGGGTGAAGAGACTTCGACCAACCCCATGGCGACCATTTTTGCCTGGACCGGGGCTTTACGGAAACGGGGAGACCTGGACCGGATCGAACCGCTCATCACCTTTGCCAATTCCTTGGAACGGGCATCCCTGGAAGTGATTGAATCCGGGAGGATGACCCAGGATCTAGCGGGGCTTTGTGAGGGGATTCGCCCGGTAATCCTCAGCAGCCAAGGGTTTATCCAGGCTGTCCGATGTCAGCTTGAGGGCCTTCGTGAATCCGGTTCTGCATGAAGAATAGGGTGAGAAAACATTAAGCGCGGGAACGGAGAAACTTCAAAAGCGGTTCTTCCCATGAGGAAGCTCCTGCAGCCTCGGAGAGAAAACCGGTATACCGTTCCATGATGTAGTTCCTGATGCGGGTACTATCGTGAGGCGCCGGCTTTTGGGTATGCCTGAAAAGCTGAGAAACAAAGTCATTCCCCTCTTCCTGGGAAAAGAGGGTCTGGTCAAAACAGGTCATCGTATACATGGCTGCGGCAACGCAATTGATACTGTGCTGTTTCACATAGAGCAGGGCCTCGGTAATGGTCAGCGCCCCTTGTTTGATTTCTTCAAGCTGCGGGGCAAACCGCTCAGTATCCCCGAAAGAACGGATAATGGCCTGAAAAGCGGTGTAGGTCCTGATGACCACCATCACATGGAGACTGGGGATACACATAAGATGGGGATCCGCAGCATGGATGAGCATAAACCGGGGATGGGTAAGATACCGGGGCCGGTTTGTGGTGGACAGGTTTTGCGTATACACCTGAGCGGCATAGGCATAGAGCCTGCCCATGGAATCAATAAAATCCAGGGCCGGACCAACCCCCTCTCGATGGTAGGTCCGCAGCAGAAACCCCATGAGCCGTATCCAAAAGGGGACAAAGTCAAGGTACCGTGTTACCCACCGGGGGCTAAAGGGTATGGCCGCATCCAAGGGGTGATCCACCGGGGTAACGGGAATCAATCTGGGAAAGAGGGCGGCCTTGTACTGGAGAAAGAAGAAATAGTAAAAAATGGATTTAAAGCACCGGATTCCTGCATTCCTCAGCAATGGATTGGCGGCTATTTTAAGCAGGGTAAGACCCAGGGATTCTTCAGCAACGGGTTTCGTCATATTGTTCTATAATGCTCCTTAAAGGGGACGCCTGAGCGTAGCATACTCCACGGGTATTGTCATCTGCAGCGGAACAGCCGCCGGGGCCGCTTCCATGTACGTTTACTGGATTACTAATAAACCACGAACCTCCCGAACCAACACGAACCTCATGAACTGGTGGTTAGAAAGGGTTGAGTGGGACCAGGAGGGGGCTTGTGGTTAGGTATCGCAACCGGAAACCACGAGTTCGTGTGGTTCGTGTTCTTTGTTCGTGCTGTTCGTGGTTTCACCTTGCTTCAGTAAACGCATATAGGGCCGCCTCCATCATCAGGCTGGTGCGGACAGGTCCGCTTCTCAAAAGAGTGGATAGCTTATATACTGAGAGCCTAGGGTTCCAGGGGATCCCAGTCCCCGGAGCGGGGAACTAAAGGAGGGTGTATGGGTAAATTGGTACTGTTTGCCCTGCTTATGGCAGCAGGCGGGGCTTTTGCGAAAGACAATCTGGCGATCCTGCCCTTTACCGGCGGCGCAGCAGATGAGGGGGAGACCATAGCGGAACTCTTTTCCTTTGAGCCTGAGTTGACCGCGGTGTTCAATCCGATTCCCCGGACGAGCATCAACCGGGCCATAGGGAACGAACAGCGGTTCCAGTTGTCCAGCGGCATGACCGACCCAGACACCGCAGCGGCCCTGGGCAAGCAGCTCGGCGCGCAGTACGTGGTTTCCGGCAGCATTACTGCCTTGGGCCAGCAGAAGCTCCTGGTTATCGCGATTCTCCAGGTAGATGAGCTGCAGCAGATAGCCGGGGATGTGCAGACCTACGGGAATATCGAAGAGATCGAGGACAAGCTCCCGGCTATGGCCCGGAACATTGGGGAGGCTGCGAGGCGGGATGCCTCCAAGCTCCCCAGGCTGGCGCTGCCGCCGGTGGAGCTTTCCGGGGATGCGGACAAGAAGGACGCGGACACCCTGGCCCAGATATTGGCAGTGCATCTCATCCGAGGGGGCAAGTATGCGGTGTATCCCCGGACAGAAAGCCTGGAGCGGATTCAGGAAGAGTACACCCACCAGTTGAGCGGGGACACAGCGGACGAACACCTGCCGGATATAGGGAAGGGGGCCAATCCGGAACTGGTCCTTTCGGTAAGCGCCCGGAAGCTGGGAACCCGGAACATGTTCAACGCTGCGGTGATAAACCTCCTTACCGGGGTGCAGGAGGCAGGGCAGCGGGTGAACTACCAGAGCCTGGACGACGGCATCAGGGCCATGGAGGAGTTGGGCATAGCCTTGGGCGGAGGCAAGGCCCCTGAGCGGGCAGCTTCGGGAACCAAGGAAGGGACCCCCTCCACCGGGACAGTTCCGGTAAAAAAGGAAGCAGCCCCCGCTGCTGCTGCGGTTCCAGGGGGAAGGGAATGGAAGGTGGCTGACGAGGGGGCCTTTAAGCAGGCTATTACTGGGATCAATAGGGATACTGCAGGAGGCGCCTATACTATCATCCTGACCGGCAGTTTCCCCGCAGATCCCGTGAGCTTCAGCGGCAATGCAGCCAAGACCATTACCCTGAAAGGGGAGGCTTCGGTGCGGATCATCTCCAACAAGGGGGATAAATCCCTCTTTACCGTGCCGGGCAAGATCACCCTGATCCTGGACACTAACATCACCCTGGAGGGCAATAACAAGAAGGCGTCCCTTGTAACGGTAACCGGCGGCGCCCTGGTCATGAAGAACGGCTCGACCCTGCGGGGTTCTGCCAACGGCGGGGTGTATGTCTCTAGCGGCAGCTTTACCATGCCCGGGGGGGCTATCAGCGGCAACTCGGCAGACGATGGCGGCGGGGTGATTGTCTTTAGCAGTTTTACCATGAACGGGGGGACCATCAGCAACAACTCGGCAAGCGGCTACGGCGGCGGTGGGGTGCGTGTCGATAGCGGCAGCTTTTTCATGAGCGGGGGGGCCATCAGCGGCAACTCGGCAGGCCGCTGGGGCGGCGGGGTATGTGTCTTTAGCAGCTTTACCATGAGCGGGGGGACGATCAACGGCAACTCGGCAGGCGACGGTGGCGGGGTGTGGGTCGATAGCGACGTCAGGTTCGTCAAGACCAGCGGAACCATCGACGGTACTAATAGGGCGAATAGGGGAAGGGCCGTCTATGCTGATTACGGGAAGAAGGTACGGAATTCCGCAGCGGGGCCGGAAGTTAAGCTGGACAGCAGTAAATCCGGCAGAGCCGGGGGCTGGGAATGAGGCGCCCTGGTCATGAAGAACGGCTCGACCCTGCGGGGTTCTGCTGACAGCGGGGTGTTTGTCTCTAGTGGCAGCTTTACCATGAACAGGGGGACCATCAGCGGCAACTCGGCAAGCGACGACGGCGGCGGGGTGTTTGTCGGGGGCGGCAGCTTTAGCATGAGCGGGGGAACCATCAGCAACAACTCGGCAAGCGACGACGGCGGCGGGGTGTTTGTCGGGGGCGGCAGCTTTAGCATGAGCGGGGGAACCATCAGCAACAACTCGGCAAG
>JAITAI010000262.1 GCA_031284195.1 Treponema sp. | reverse complement strand
ATCCATGTGATTGGAGGCCGGCCTCTGGGTTGGCCCCCTGGATAAGAGGCGTCCTAAGAGGCTTGAGCGGGATCGGTAAGTCCCTCTGGTTATGGTAATAGCGTATGCCCCTGAAACCTGTCGGATGAAACAGCGATAAAGCGGTTTTCATGGGTAGGGCTTTTCTATATTATATATATGGTTTAACAGCGAGGCCCCACCCCTCGGGGTGTAGATTGAAACAAACGAGAGGTATTATGCAGTCATTAGGAATAAATATCGGATCGACCAGCTTAAAAATGGTTTTGGTTGAGAATAGTCAGGTACAGTGGACCGCCATTACCCCTCATGAAGGGGACTTTGGGGCTGCGGTACGCAAGATCCTGGCTGAGGGACGGGTTCCCCGGGGAACCCCGACCCTGATAACCGGTAACGAAGGCCGGTTCATGTTTAACGCTGCCGGTACCTTGGAGCCTCTCTGCGTCGAAGCGGCCCTTAAAGCCCTGAACCTCAAGGCCGATGCGGTGGTCAGTATGGGCGGAGAAGACCTGGTGGTCTACTCCCTCAATCCAGAGGGCAGGATCATCAACAATTTTTCCGGGAATAAGTGCGCTTCCGGGACCGGAGAATTCCTCAAGCAGCAGCTTGCCCGGATGGACATGAAACTGGAAGATATAAACCACGTACCGGATGATGCCAAGGTCTATACCCTGTCTACCCGGTGTTCGGTGTTCATGAAGAGCGATTGTACCCATAGGCTGAACAAACGAGAGGCTACAAAAAACGATATCGTCCTCTCCCTGTCAGATGTGATGGCCGTCAAGGTCGTTGATTTCCTCAATCGGGCCAAAATACATGCCGGCAGAGTGGTCCTGGTGGGGGGGATTACCCTCAACCGCCACATCCTCCGGTTTATCCGGGAAAAAGCCCCAAATTTGGAATTACTCATCCCTGAAACCGCAGCGGTTTTCGAAGCCTTTGGCGCAGCGGTCCTCGCGGCCAGTTCTGGAAGTCCCCTTCCGCCGGTGAATCAGTTCCTTAAACCTCATGCGGTCCGGTTTGGCAGCTTGGGAGCCCTCAAGGACTGGACCCATAAGGTCCAAACCTTTAACCAGAGCAGCGGTAAGGTACAAACCGGTAGGAGGTACGTCCTAGGAGTGGACGGTGGCTCCACTACTACCAAGGCATGCCTGATGGATGAAGAAACCGATGAGATCGTGGCGAGCCACTATGGACGGACCCACGGGGATCCGGTCAAGGCCCTCAAGGAATGTCTTGCCCTCATCCGGGATAAAATCTTCGCGGATACAGGGAACCATGAGGTGGATATACGCCTCGTGGCTACCACTGGTTCCTCCCGGGAAATTCTGGGGGTGTTTTTGGAGACTCCCGGGGTATACAACGAGATCATCGCCCATGCGGTGGGGACCACCTACTTCGATCCTGAGGTAGAAACCATCTTCGAGATTGGCGGCCAAGACGCTAAGTACGTGTTCCTCAAAAACGGGGTGCCCATTGATTATGCAATGAACGAGGCTTGTTCCGCAGGTACCGGCTCCTTCCTGGAAGAATCCGCTTCTGGGGACCTGTCCATTCATGCTGCTGCGGATATAGGTCCTATTGCCCTCCAAAGCGATGCTCCCCTTAAGTTCGGGGAACACTGTTCCGCGTTCATCAATTCTGACATCCGTAAGGCGGTCCAGCAGGGGGCTACCAAGGAGAACATCACCGCGGGGATCGTCTGTTCTATCGTGGCCAATTACCTGAACCGGGTGGTGGGAAACCGGACCATTGGGGGGAAGATCTTCCTCCAGGGAGGCGTTGCCAAGAATCCTGCGGTTCCCCTGGCTTTTGCCATGATGTTGAACAAGGAAATCCTGGTTCCTCCTTCCCCGGAACTGATGGGCTGTTTTGGGGTGGCCCTTTTAGCCAAACGCAAACACGCAGAAGGGCTCCTCCAAGAAAAGACCCCGGACTTAGGGGGGCTTCTGACCAGGGAAATCGCTTATGAGCGGGTCTTTACCTGTCACGCCTGCGATAACCGCTGCCCCATCCAGGTCCTCAAGGTCAATGAGCACCAGTATATGTTCGGCGGCCGCTGTAATAAATACACCAACCTGCGTAAAGCCATGAAGGATGTACCGGTTTTCGATTATGTGGAGCAGCGACAGAAGCTGCTCTTTGAAACCTTCGCGGCCCCTGCGACCCTCAGCACCTCGTCCCGGGATTATACCGTAGGGATCCCCCGGGCCTTTTCAGTGCATACCTTATATCCCCTGTACTCCTGGTTTTTCTATGAGCTGGGGATTAAAACCTTCTTGTCTACCGAGGTAGCCCATGCAGGGGTGGCCCGGGCAGAATCAACCTACTGTTTCCCTGCGGAGATTGCCCACGGCGCGGTGCAGGACTGCCTGAATAAGGGCGCGGACTACGTGCTCCTTCCCCATTTCCGGGACATGCCCAGTTATGAGGAGGAGGTGCACGCCAACTTCTGCCCCATAACCCAAGCCCTCCCCTATTATATCGCCAAAGCCTTTCCTGATGTGGATAAGCAACGGTTTCTCCCCCTGGTGGTGAGCTTTAAGTTCGGTGAAGCTAAGGCCCTGGAACTGTTTATGGAGATGACCAGCGTGCTGGGTATTGGGAAAGCGGAAACTCGCCGGGCCTTTGAGCGGGCTTTGGCAAAACAGCAGGAGTATTTCGCTGCCCTGAAAGACCTCGGTGAAAAGGCCCTGGCAGAGGCCCGTAATGCAAAGCGGCCGGTGATTGCCATCTTGGGCAGGCCCTACAATGGGTTTACCCCGGAAGCCAACATGGGAATCCCCCGGAAGTTTACCACCCGGGGCTATTCGGTCATCCCCTTTGACATCCTGCCCTTTCAAGATGAACAGATTTTTCCCAACATGTACTGGTACTATGGGCAGCAGGATGTGAAGTCCGCTCGTCTCATCAAACAGGAAGAAACTATCTATATTACCTACATCACCAACTTTTCCTGTGCCCCGGATTCCTTCATCCTCCACTACATCAAGTGGGTAATGGGTCAGAAGCCCTTCCTGGTACTGGAACTGGATTCCCATTCTGCAGACGCAGGGGTAGATACCCGGGTCGAGGCGTTCTTGGATATCATCGACGGGTACCGGGCGAAAAAAGACGAACTTGAGGCTGAGCGCTACCACAACGGCTGGCAGCTTGTTTTTGGTAAACCTACGGGCGCCGGTGCGGATGAAGACCTCCGGTTGGAGAACCACAAGACCGGGGAAAAGGTAGCCATTCGGGGTAACAAACGGGTGAAGGTGCTCCTCTCCAACATGGGAGCTATCTCCACCGAATACATTGGCGCAGCGGTGCGGGGGCTTAACATCAACGCCGAAGCCCTACCAGTGGCCACGAGCAAGACCATCCAGATCGCCCGGGCCCACGCTTCGGGGAAGGAGTGCGTTCCCAGCCATCTGGTCTTGGGGAGCGTCTTGCAGTTTATTTTCAGTGAAAAGTACCGGAAAGATGAGATCTATCTCCTCTTTGTCCCCATCACCACCGGGCCTTGCCGGACCGGGCAGTATTTTGTGTATTACGAAAACCTCTTTCGGGATATGCGTCTGGAAAATGTGGTGGTCTTTATCCTTTCCGCAGATAATTCCTACACCGAACTCGGACCGAATTTCGTGAAAGAGATGTGGAAGGGTTTTGTGCTTTCTGACTACCTCAAAGACATTCAGACCAGTCTGAAAGTGGTCGCAGTAGATCCGAAGAAGGCTTTGGCGGATTACGAAACATCCTGGCGCCGGGTCATGTATGCGGTGGAGCATGCGCCCAAGCGGATCTGGCAGGAATTGCGGGGGGTGGCGGAAGATATCAAGAAGATACCCCTTAAACGCCGGGTCCCGGACTGTCCCAAGGTGCTCATCGTGGGGGAGATCTACGTGCGGCGGGACGACTTTGCCGTAGGGGAACTTACCGACCTGCTGAGCGACCGCGGTATTGTGGTAAAGGTGTCAGGGATCGCCGAGTGGATCCACTACCTGGATTTTGTCCGGGAATACGCCCTGAAGAAACTCATCAAGCTCCAGAAACCGGGTACACGGCTCTTTTCCAAGCCCTGGCGGGATATCCAGAAACTGAAGATCGAGAAATGGTGGAAACACTCCATAGAGAAAAAGGTTCTCTCCATCCTGGGTCCTACGGGGCTTATCCCGGAAACCCCCCACGACATGCGCCGCATCATGGAGAACACCCAGAAGCATTTTGTCAACCTGGAACTCAACTCGGAGATCGCGGTCTCCAGCGGGGTAGCTGCCACGGCCATGGAAAGCGGTTATTCAGGTATCGTGAACATCAGTCCCTTTGCCTGTCTCATAGGCCGGGTCATTGAAGGGGTGTTCACCCCCTGGGCACGGGAACGGAACTATCCGGTCCTTTCGGTAGAAGTGGACGGTAATCTGCTCCCCCCCAACATCGTGAATAAGCTCAATATTTTCATGGTCAACGTGCTGCGCTTCAAAGGGAACCAAGACCTGTCGGGCCTCATTGATCCGGTGGAGGCTTCGGATACTACCGGTAATGCCGTAGCAAAAGCCCCTGGACCAATCACGGGTCCTACCTTGAGGGGCCCCGCGGCCAAGGTATAAGAATACGCAATTATCCCTTGACGTGTAACCGATCATAATCAGAGGTCAGACCTAACCTGTGTCAAGGGTCAGACATAGGCTATGTGGAAGGACACACATAACCTATGTGAAGCCCTACACATAGCCTATGTCAGAAGCCTGTCCCGAACCGCCGAACCCGGTGAAGGGTATATATCGGGGGATAATTGCGTAAGAGTATAGGAAACTGAAAGACCTTCATCCTAGCAGATAAGATCCTTATAATACCTTATGTTTCTTTAAAAGGAGTCTGAGAACTTATACTATGAAGCGCTTAAAAACCCACATTCTTTCTCGTTTTTGTTGGATTAAGCATCGTTATTTCATCCGGTTTAGGGGCAGTACTGTAGTCGCATATATTAAAAATAGCTACACCGCTACCCTTGAACGGGCTGTCCGAATGGCGGCTAAGCGTTTGCTGATCTTAAGCAATGTTCCCCTGCTTATTGAAGAAGGATCAGCCCAGTCTTCGGTGTCTAAGGAGGTCTTAGTCGCATTGCGCTAAGATTGCCGAAGTTACCGATGTTGAGAACATGACGGTAATTGAAAGATTCCCGATGGTTCTTACCGTTTTATTGCCGGCGTAATACAAGAGGCAGAGCCCTTATTCTTTCTCTTAGACGGTACATTTTTACTTACCTTATGAACCGGTTGAAAGCGCGGTTCAATATCTTGACAGAGCCTACAGTACCAGAACTTTTCAAATGGGTAAAATCCCCTATGTCGATACGGTAGATATACCGGTCTATCTGCCGCTGGTAAACAACGGAAAGGTAGTTTGCGTTGTGTCGTCGGATTATAAATTATCCTATGTGCAGACCTTATATCGTGATGCCTATCTTACTATCTTGATTGCAGTGATGCTTTCGGTTGTACTTTCAGGCTTTGTCGCATGGCGCATTAGCCTCTTCCTCATCAAACCTATAAAAGAGGTTGCCCATTCCGCAGGGCAGTTAGCAAAGGCCAATTTTGACATAGCTATTCCTATTACCAGCCATAATGAGATCAGCGAACAGCAAAAAGCCTTGCGTACTATTAGGGATAATTTGAAAGAAATGATGCATAAACTGAATGGCCATATACAAAAACTGGATGGTATCAGCCAAAACTTCAAGGATGTCCGTCAAAAATCATTCGATACTATTACCATCATTATTAATAACATGGGTATGTTCCGTGTAAGGCTGAATTTCAGATAAAAATGGTAGAATGAACTATTATTGCAACTCGCAACATAGTCAACCATATCAATAAAATCAACGAAGCCATTCAAACTCAAGCAAGTATATTACTTAGTCATCTTCTGCAATAGAATAGATGAACTATCGTATATAGACTATCCATTTGAAAATCCGCAACGCCGCTGCCATAACCGAAAAATTAAGAACATTATCAAAAAAAGGAAAACAGATAGTAAAACCTCTGACAGAAGAATATTCATTAGTTCTCCAAATACGCCGATACGCTATCAAACAAATGCTTTACATCTATGGGCTTGGAGATATGACTATTCATGCCTGCAGCAAGACATTCACGGACGTCTTCTTTAAACGCATTGGCG
>JAITAI010000257.1 GCA_031284195.1 Treponema sp. | reverse complement strand
ATTCGGGTCGAGCCTGATAGCCTGGGTGTACTCCTCTATGGCCGTTACATAGTCGCCCCGGGAACGAAATATTTCACCGCTGTCAAAGCAGGTTTTGGCGTTCCGCACCGGCGCTGCCGGCTGTTGACTGGGCGCAGCCCCACCAGAGGCCGCCGCAGCGCCGCAGGCAGGACAAAACCGGAAACCTTGAGATACTCCTGCACCGCAGGCCGGACAGGGGGCTGCTTTTTCAGACCCCCTCAACGTATAGGTACTAGGCGGCGTTACAGACGGCGTCGATTGGGGAACAGGCGTTGCTTTCTCAGGCGTACTTACCGTTCCATATAACACCGTTTCCAGAATGTCCAGCGCCTCGGCACAAAAGGCCCTGTCCAGTCCATGCTCGTCATGCACCCTTTGTACGATTTTTGCTTTACGGGATACCCGCTCAGCAGCATCCGGTGCGGTCTTGAGGGCGTTATACGCCTCTGCTTCGATACAGCACCCGAAGGCGGTACGCAGCGGTTTCGGTTCGTCCTTGGCAAGGTCAGCAAAGAAGGCTTTCAGCCGCCGTGAGTCGGCGAGGATTTCTTCGCTGGAATGAGCGATGATCTGCTTAAGGATGGTTACCAAATTACTATTCATGTATCTTTCCTTATGATTTTATCCTTGATATACATAACGTGAGGGGAGACAAAGAGAAAAAAGTCCGCTGGACTAAAGTCCGCCATTACGCTCATGTATCCGAATAATTCGTGAGCATGAGTTCCTTCGGGGACCCTTGGTATCATCGAACTCATGTTACTGAGAACCGGCCCCCTCTGTCTACAGGTGAAGTGGGGCAAAGAGAAGAAAGTCCGCTGGATTTCAACTGCAATTACCCGAATGGACGCTCCTGTATCTGAATCATTCGTGAACATGAACGTTCCTGGACCCTTAGTACCATCGAACGCACCTTAGGTAAGGCCCTGGCCTCCCCTAACCGTCCTGAGCAGCGGCCCTGTCAGGGTTAGCACCTTTGGGGTATGTTTCAGCCCAATAAAGCCGGGGCTGATATTCTGAGGCAGGGGGTATATTGACGCAGCGGTTTAAATACGCACAATAAGGGATACGAGCAAGCTCATGGCGTTCCAGGGTTACGAAGCAGGAGCTCACCCTATCAAGGGGGTATATGCAGTAAACCGAGGGGAGCGGGCCATGATGGTATCGGTTCCAGGAGGTATAGCTCGTACCGATTGGAAGCGTCCTAATTTTTAAGAGAGGGAGCGTTATATGAGAAGTGATGTGGTAAAGAAAGGGATTGCCCGGGCGCCCCACCGGTCTTTGTTTAAGGCCCTGGGGTTCATTGATGAAGAATTGGCAAGGCCCCTCGTGGGTATTGTTGTAGCGCAAAGCGAAATCGTCCCTGGTCATGTGCACCTGGACACCATTGCCCGGGCCGCAGCAGCAGGGGTACGCCTTGCTGGGGGGATACCTTTCCAGTTCCCCGTGATCGGCGTATGCGACGGGATTGCTATGGGCCATGAGGGGATGCGGTATTCCTTGGCAACCCGGGAACTCATTGCCGATTCTATTGAATGTATGGTCATGGCCCACGGCTTCGATGCCCTTATCTGTATCCCTAACTGCGACAAGATAGTTCCGGGGATGCTCATGGCCGCAGCCCGGATCAACCTACCTACGGTCTTTGTCTCTGGCGGGCCTATGCTGGCAGGCCGGAAAGACGGTAAACCCCTGACCTTTACTTCGGTGTATGAGGCGGTAGGGGCCGTGGCCACCGGCAAGATGGACGAAGCGGAACTTTCGGTCTTGGAAGAAGCGGCATGTCCCGGCTGCGGGTCCTGTTCAGGGATGTTCACCGCGAATTCCATGAACTGCGTTACCGAGGCCCTGGGAATGGCCCTGCCCGGGAACGGCACCATCCCTGCAGTCATGGCCGAGCGGCTGCGGCTTGCCAAAAAGACCGGGATTTTGGCCCTGAATGTTTTGAAGAAGGACATCCGTCCCCGGTCGATCCTGACTGAACAGGCTTTCATTAATGCCTTGGCCCTGGATATGGCCCTGGGGTGTTCCACCAATACGGCTTTGCACCTGCCGGCCATTGCCCATGAAGCGGGATTCACCTTGGATCTGGACCGCTTGAATCGGGTCAGTGCAGTTACCCCGAATCTCTGCAAGCTGGCCCCCGCGAGCGCTACCCCCATCGAAGAGCTCCATGCTGCCGGGGGGATTCCGGCAGTACTGATGGAACTGGCAAAAAGAAACCTCATTACCCTGGAAGCGCCTACGGTCTACGGCGTCCTGGGGGACAGTGTTGAAACCGGGGTCAACCGGAACACTGCCCTTATCCGGCCCATTGAGGATCCCTATTCCCCCACCGGAGGCCTGGCAGCGCTCAAAGGTAACCTGGCCCCTGAAGGTTGTGTAGTGAAGCAGAGCGCAGTGGCCCCTTCCATGCTGAAGTATGAAGGGCCTGCCCGGATCTTTGACGCTGAAGAAGCCGCCTTCGATGCTATCATGGGCGGGGCGATCAAAGCGGGAGATGTGATCGTCATCCGTTACGAAGGGCCTCGAGGCGGACCGGGCATGAAGGAAATGCTGGCCCCCACCGCTGCCTTAGCCGGTATGGGCCTGGACGATAAAGTAGCCCTCATCACCGACGGCCGCTTTTCCGGGGCCACTAGGGGAGCGGCCATTGGCCACATCTCCCCAGAGGCTGCCGAGGGCGGTCCCATTGCCCTGCTTGAAGAAGGGGATATCATCGCCATTGATATTGAGGGCCGGACCATTAACAGCAAGGTCCCTGCGGAGGTAATCGAAGCGCGCAAAGCTTCCTGGAAGCCCCTGCCCCCCAAGGTGCAGACCGGCTACTTGGCCCGGTATGCCCGGCAGGTGAGTTCCGCTGCTTCCGGGGCCATTCTGCGGGACTAAGAGGGAGTACAAAATATGCAGTATACAGGCGCAAGGATCCTTGTGGAAGCCCTGATTGAACAGGGAGTGGATACGGTTTTCGGGTATCCCGGAGGTCAGGTGTTGTTTATTTATGACGAGTTATACCGGCAAAAAGACCGGATCCGGCATATCCTGGTGAGCCATGAACAGCACGCGGCCCATGCCGCGGATGGGTATGCCCGGTCTACAGGCAAGGTGGGGGTCTGTATCGCCACCTCTGGTCCGGGAGCCACCAACCTGGTAACGGGTATCGCCACTGCGGCTATGGATTCAACCCCCCTCGTGGCCATCACCGGCAATGTGGGGACCACCCTCCTAGGGAAGGACAGTTTTCAGGAAGTGGATATTGCGGGCATTACCATGCCTATAGTCAAGCACAACTGGATCGTCAAAAACGTGGGGGATCTAGCCGAGGTGGTCCGTGAAGCCTTCCTCGTGGCAGTTTCCGGCAGGCCCGGGCCGGTCCTCATCGATATCCCCAAGGATATTACCGCGCTCATGGGGGAATGGGTTCCCCGGACCAACCCCAATACCCTCGCTGACCCCATCAGCAGCGCCCGGGCGCAGCGGCTTACCCAGCGGTTTGAGGAAGTAACCTTCACCGATAGGGATATAAGCCGGGCTGTAGCCATGCTCGCCGCGGCAAAGCGGCCGGTGATCTACGCAGGGGGCGGAGTGATCCTTTCCGGCGCTTCGGCGGAACTCCGGCTCCTCGCAGAACGGCTGCATGCACCGGTTTCGGTGAGCCTTATGGGTATCGGGGCCATTCCCCAGGATTATCCCCTGTACACGGGCCTCTTGGGGATGCACGGGACCGTGGCCTCTAACCGGGCAGTGCAGCAGGGGGACCTCCTCATTGCCATAGGCGCCCGGTTTTCCGACCGGGTTACCAGCCGTACTGATAAGTTCGCCCCGAGCGCCCGAGTGCTGCATTTCGACATAGACCCTGCAGAGATCAACAAGAACATCGAGGCTGAGGCGTGGGTGGTGGGGGATATACAAAAGACCCTCACTCAAGTGCTGGAAAAGCTCCCTTCAGGGCTGGAAACCGCCTGGAAAGGGGATATTGAAACCTGGAAGGCCCTGGTTCCTCAGGCCTATAAGCGGGAGGGAAGGCCTGGAAAGCAAGGCCTCCATCCTCGGTTTATCATTGAGGAGACCGCCCAGGCCCTGGGAAAGGATGCCTTGGTCGTAACCGATGTAGGGCAGCATCAGATGTGGACCGCCCAATTTTATCCGATTACCCAGCCCCGGACCTTCCTCAGTTCAGGGGGCTTGGGGACTATGGGCTTTGGCCTGGGCGCTGCAGAAGGGGCGAAGATCGCCAACCCGGATAAGCCGGTGGTGCTTTTTACCGGAGACGGCTCTTTTCGCATGAACTGTGGGGAGCTGGGAACCTTGGCCGCCTACCGGATTCCCCTGCTCATCCTCATCTTGAACAATCAGGTCTTGGGCATGGTTCGGCAATGGCAAACCCTTTTCTATGAAGGACGGTATGCGGAGACCATCCTGGACCGTCCCCCGGATTTTGTGAAGCTCGCCGATGCCTACGGCATTAAGGGCTACCGTGCAGGGGATGAGGAGGCCTTTATGGATGCCCTGGGTAAGGCCGTACAGGAACTCCGCAGCGGTAATGCTGCGCTGATTGACGCGTTCATTCACCGGGACGAACAGGTTCTGCCCATGGTTCCCGGCGGCAAACCGATTGATGAGCAAATCCTCTAGGATCCTGGCCGGGTTCGGCTGCGTGGCGTGTTGCAGGAGCGCAGTACCGTGAAGAATAGGGTTTTCCGGGCAGGCTTGTGGTTAGGGATGCTCAGCTTAGCGCTGTTCGGAGGCTGTTCTTCTGCACCGAAACGGCCTGTAGCGGTTTTCACGATCAAGAACAAGGTTACCACTCAGTTAGAGCTGGTGCATAAAGCGATGGATCAGGGGAATTATGAGCAGGCCCTGGACCTTCTGGAAGAAGCCCGCCGCCTTTCGATCAGTACCGATGATCCTGAACTGCTGATCCGGGAAGGGCTTGCCCGGGGGAATATTTTGTACGCCCTAGGCCGTACTGAAGAGGCAGATGCGATTTGGAACCGTGCTTTAGCTGAAGCAGAACTGGCCGGTGCAGCGGAGCTTGCCGGGATAGTGCGGATTTATAAGGCCCGAAGTATGCTCCTTGCAGATGGCGCTACCGCAGATACGGTCAAGACCCAGGTGAGAACCGAGTTAGGAGCCATAGGATCCGATAAGCTCTCTCTTGCCTTGGGCTGGACCGTCATAGGGCTGGCGGAAAAGGAGCAGCGCCGGTGGAGCGAGGCAGAAGGAGCCCTACAGAAAGCCCTGGCTATCCATGAGAAAGATAACTACCTGGAACAGGCGGCCTACGATTGGTTTCTTATCGCATCAGTCCGTTCCATGGCCGGACAGTATGCAGGGGCCTTGGACGCCTTGGGTAAAGCCATAGGGTTTGATCGCCGGGCGGAGAACACCTATGGCCTTGGCATGGATTGGCGGGCTCAAGGGGATGTATACAAAAAAATGGGTGAATCCGATGAAGCTGCAGATGCGTACCGTCGTTCAGCGGCTATTTTTAGATCCATTTTTTTGGAACAAGAAGCGCTCCAGGTTGAGAGCCGCCTTACCCCATAGAAAGTCCTGGGCGCCTATGCTTGCTTTGCGGTTTGTATGTTTCGGGATACTTTACCGCCCATAACTGAAAGCACCTGCCTTGTCGCAACGTTGCATCAGCCTTGATGAGGGTCTCACACTCGCCCTAGGGTGAGGCTCACATCCGCCTTGCCGCAAGGCGGAATGCCTCAAGAATCCTATGATACCGTATTAAGGATGGGCAGCGCTTTATGGTACCGGATTAGAGAACCCAGGGCCGGGTGTTACGGCTTGAGCAGGAGAAGAACGCGGTACGGGTATGCCGCGGACGTATTTCTTCAGAATAGCACGATCATCCGAACACCACACTATCCGCTCAAGCCGTTCCCGCAGGGTCAACGGGAATGGAGGAACCGGGTGGGGATCCTCCATGACCAGCGCGTCGAATTCATATCCAGACTCGAAAGACCCAACGTGGCCGAAAAAAGAACCCCCTCCTTGGGTACCCAGGTAAAAGACTTCCTCCAAGGTAAGGGGGGCTTCATCTCGATCTCCCATGCACCGGCGTAACTTGGAAACCCCGATCCCGTCGATCATGGCTCGAAAAATTGAGGTATGGACCCCTCCGGCCACATCACTGCCCAAACCCATGGAAAGCCCTGCCTCAAGGTAGCGCCGTACAGGAGCTATCCCTGAAGCAAGGTTCATATTTGACTGAGGACAATGGGCAACATAGACCCCCCGGCGCTGCATAAGGGCTATTTCTTCGTCCCCTGAATAGACACAGTGGGCCATGATAGTCGGTACATCGCCCCCAAAGAGATCAAACCGGGCATAGGCATCCCCATAGCAGCTACTTTCAGGGCAAAGTTCCCGGACCCAGGCGATTTCCCGGAGATTCTCCGACAAATGGGATTGGAGGGGAAGCCCATAGCGCTGCTGCAGGTCCGATAAGCGGCGCATCAGGTCATCTGTACAAGAGGGAATGAATCGAGGGGTCAGGATAGGTTTACAGTTCTTGTATGTCCCGCATTGTTCGAGCCATGCCTGGGTTGAAGCTGCTGAACTTGCCGCATCCTGTTCCCGCAGGGTATCCGGGCTGTTTCGGTCCATATTGACCTTACCAACCATACACACCAGTCCTGAGTTCTCCAGGAGATCCATCAAGAGCAGGGTAGCGGGTACATGCACCGTCCCAAAGAGGCAGATCCGGGTATTGGGTCCCTGCTGTAAATCTGCTACCAGCGCCCTATAGGCCCGAAGGGCGTAATTCGTATCCTGATATTTCGCTTCTTCGGGAAAGGCCCAGGTTTCAAGCCAGTCCAAAAGTTCCAGATCCATCCCCAGGCTTCTGAAGGTGAATTGAGGGGCGTGCAGGTGGAGATCCACTAGGCCCGGTATGATGAGCTTTCCCGTATAGTCGATACAGGGAAACGGTCTATATTGAAGGGGTATGTGGGAAAACTGGGAAAATACCCCGGCTGATTTCCCTTCTGTACAGACCAGAAAGCTATTTTCCGCAGTAACCAGGGAGTTTTTGGTCTTACTATAACAGATATCCCCTTTCAGAACAAAATTACGATACTCCACCGGATTTTCTCCTATACCGTACTCAAATACCTTGAGTTCAATAGACTAAGCCACGCCCTTAAACCCTCAGAACCGGCTTTATAGGCAGCGATTTGTCGAGGCTTTGTACCTTCGGCCCCTCATGGCTCAATCTCCTTCATCCTCTCAAATCGGTAATCTACCATGTCACCCGCAGGACATCCCCTACAGCAACTCCGGCTCGGCTGAACCAGGCCTGGGGAGTCTCCAGGGCATACCGGGCTGAACGGCTTGAATGGAGGGGGTTCATATCCCCCGGTTCCATATCGTGAATTTCAAGGATCTTACCCTCCGAGGAAATAAAAGCGATAGAGAGGGGAATGAGGGTATTTTTCATCCAGAAAGACAGGATCTGATCTTTTTCAAAGACAAAAAGCATGCCTTTACCATCGGTAAGGCTCTTTCGGTTCATAAGCCCCTGGGATCGTTCCTCATCGGTCCGGGCCATCTCCGCACTAATCGGTATTACCCTTCCTTGGGCGGTCTCAATGGTTAATTCCCTCGTTTCAAAAGTCAAACCTCGAGCCATACAGTTGACCCCGGTTAGGACAAAACAAAGACAACAGATAAGGCCTATCCCAGGCTGCTTCCCCCGGTGAGCATTAGGGACAGGCCGGAATCGTTGGAAAAGGCCGCTAAAATCCATGCAAAAAATCCTCTCGTATCTGCAGGTCCTGGGATTCTTTTGTTTGAGCAGCCTCCTGGAGTTCATTAAACACCTGCATATCTATATATTTTACCGTTAAAGGCCGTTCAATGGCGATTCTCGTATCCGCGGATTCCCAAACCGCTTGCTTAGGGTCCAGAAGATCCGGTTCCCCGTATTTTTGCACAAAAATCGTAAAGATCGAATAATGATCCACCAGTTCCGTATTCATGGTAAAGGCCATGGCAAAGAGTTTCCCTGAACGAAGCTGAAAAAGCGCCCGCTTGATAAAGGAAAAACCCGTGGTTTCCACCAGGTTCTGCTCTCCGATGGGCAGGAACGAAACATCCCGGTCTCCCCGAAAGTTAAAGAGCTCATCCTGTTGCAGGGCCTTTTTGAGGTCTTCCAGGCTCATGCCCAGGGAAAGTTCCCGGTATACCCGGGGAAGTTCCGGCTTTTCTTCCGCATTGCCGGTGTTGGGCGCTTCCTGAACCGCCGGAGGAGATGTCTCCTCCGGGCCGGTTTGGGCCGTCACCAGAGCAGCCCCCAAGAGACCGGTCAAAACAAGCAGGTAACGCCGTCGGTACATACCTATCATCGTGTCATTCCTCTTTTCTTTATTTTCTAAGCTCTAGAGGCTTTTTCAAAGCTCAGCTTTTGAGAAAACAACCTGAGCTTACCAGAAAAACCCATCCTTTAGCGACGTAAAACTCGGCTGATTTTAAAAAAGCTCTCTAACCATACTATCGGTTAAACCCATCCTTAAAAATACCCCAGCGCTACCTGCCGGCGACCCGCTTCACCGCCTTGAGAATGTTTTCATATCCTGTACAGCGGCACAAATGACCAGAAAGCAGTTTCCGCAATTCCTCATCGGTGTAGCCTTTTCCATGAGCGGCGATCTCTTCTGCAGTCAACACAAACCCCGGGGTACAGAACCCGCATTGTATGGCCCCTTCCTCAACAAAGGCCCGCTGTACTGCAGAAAGCTCCCCATTTGCTCCGGCAATCCCTTCGAGGGTGCGGATTTCCTTGCCTTCTGCCCATACCGCTAGGTAAATACAGGCATTAAAAGATTCCCCATTGATGAGCACCGTACAAGCCCCACACTCACCGGCCTCACAGCCTTTCTTAACGCTGGTCAACCGGTACTCAGAGCGAAGCATATCCGCCAAAGATGCCCGTACATCCACCACGGTCTCGGTAGGTCTCCCATTGATGACACAACGAACCAAAGCCCGTTGTCTATAGACATGACTCTCTGGTTTGGTTTGACTCATATAAGTCCTCCTGCATGACGTATGGAACACCGTAAAGCCCGTTTAGTCAGTTCTTCCACCAACTGTAAACGCAGCTCCCTACTTGCCCGCCAGCTTGAACGGGGCTGGACATCCGTGAGGGCTACGGTACCTGCCTCGTTGAGGGTCTCTTCACTTATCGGTTTCCCCTGTACCGCTGCCTCGGCCCCAGGGGAACGCATCGGTACTGGCCCTGCCACCCCAAAACCGATGCGAACCCGTTCCAGCCGCTGCTTATCCTCGGTGAGCCGTACATTCACCGAACAGCCCAAGGTGGCGATATCCATAGCGTTCCGCATCGCGTATTTCAGGTAATGCCCATAACAGGACCGGTAGCTTTCTTGCGGTATGCTTATGGCCGTGAGCAGTTCCCCGTGGTTCAGCGCGGTTTTCCCTGCCCCCACATAATGGGCTTGTATGGGAACCTGGCGTATTCCCTCATTCCCCTGGTATTCCATGACCGCATCCAAGGCCATGAGGGTTGCCGCACTATCTGCAGAGCTCACGCCATTACAGGTATTCCCGCCGATAGTACCGATATTCCTGATCTGGGGCCCCCCGATTAAGGAAACCGCCTCTGCCAACACTCCCAGATGCTTTTGGATCAACCGGTCTTGAGCGATTTGGGAAAAACTCGTGAGCGCGCCGATGCGGATGGTCCCATCCTCTTCGAGGGAAATGCCCCGGAGTACGTTCAGTTTCTGAATACTCACCAGCACTGAGTCGGCCAGCCTGCCTTCTCTGATCTGAATCAATACATCGCTTCCCCCGGCGATGATCCGGGCCTCCTGGTGTTCCTCCAAAAGGGCAATGGCGTGGTTCACACTTTCCGCTTCGTATAAGGCTTCTATATCATACATACCCTTGCTTCCCCGGGCTTTTTCTTTTACCCGCCCTTCCTCTCATATAAGCCCCGCTTGCTTAAATGCAGGCACTAAGACATGGGGCGTGAGGGGGATGCGGTGTATCCCCACGCCAGTGGCATGGAGGACCGCGTTACGAATCGCCGGAGCCCCTGGCACTGCCGGGGGTTCCCCCAGGGCCTTACTGCCGTATGCGCCGGTAGGTTCATAGTTTTCCACAAAAGCCGTCGCAAGATGGGGATGATCCATGATGGTAGCCAGTTTGTAATCAAGAAACGTACCGTTTAAGAGCCTGCCGGTCTTGGTATCATAGATGAGCTGTTCCGAGAGGCCGTACCCAATAGCCATACTCATGCCGCCATGAACCTGGGCCTGGGCAAGCTGGGGATTGAGCAGCCTGCCGCAGTCATGAAGGTTGATCATATCCAGGAGCCGTACTTTCCCCACAGGGAGATCCACCTCAACCTCTGCAAAGGCGCAGCCGAAACTGTAGGCATTGCTCTTGGCCTGCAGGGTGGTCTCTGCGGTGAGGTGTTCTGCATGAACCTGACTGTAAAACACCTCGGTGGCCAATTCTCCCAGGCTCATCAACGGCTTGTGATTATGGGATTTCAGCAGGATACTTCCGCTGCGAATATCCAGGGCCGAGGCCTGCATACCGGTGTAGGTCTCGGCAAGGCGCAGGATCTTCTCCTTGAGCAGGAGGGCGGTTTTCTGCACCGCCATTCCCCCTACATAGCTTTGACGGGACCCATAGGCTCCGGTACCAAAGGGGGTAATGTCCGTATCCTGGGTACTTAGCACATGGACCTGTTCAAAAGGAACCCCCAAGGTTTCGCTGGTCATCTGGGCGAAGATCGTATCTGCCCCTTGGCCGATTTCAGTTTCCCCCAGTTGGATCTGTACGCTTCCGTCCTGATTCAATATCATCCTGCAGGAGGACACTTCAATGGAAATAGGCCATACCCCGGTATTGTACCAAAAAAGGGCCATACCCACTCCCCGGCGCAGGGGCCCGGTCTGATGCTGATAGGCCTTTCGTTTTTCTTCCCAGTGCATATAGGTTTTGCCCTGTTCTACGCACTGATGAAAAGAATCAAAATAATTGACATTCTTGGAAAAGGGATCCGTAAAGCCCTGGGGCATGAGGTTCATAAAACGGAATTCGATGGGGTCCAGGTTAAGGGCCCGGGCCATATCTTCCATGTGGGATTCGATGGCAAACACCGCCTGGGGGGTACCGTATCCCCGCATGGCCCCGGCAGTAGCGGTGTTCGTATATACCGTAAAGATGTCAACCTTTCGGGCCTTTTCATCCTGGTAAAGCTGCCGGAACACATTGGTTCCTTTAGCGGCGATGCTATGCCCGTGGGAACCATAGGCCCCTTGGTTTGAGTAGGCCCTATACTGGCGGGCCACCAGCCTGCCCTGGGAACGGACGTATGAGGAAAGGCGGATCTGCATCCCATGGCGCACCCGGGTGGCAAAAAAAACCTCCTCCCGGGTCAATTCCAGTTTCACCAAGCGTCCGCCTAAACGCAGGGAAAGATAGGCGTTGAGAGGTTCATAGAGGGCGTCCTGTTTGTTGCCGAAGCCCCCTCCCACAAAGGGCTTGATGATCCGGACCTTGCCCCAGGGAAGGCCCAGGGCCTGGGCCACAATGCGCCGTACAATATGGGGGATTTGGGTAGAGGAGACCACCACGATCCGTCCGTTTTCCATGTAGGCAAAGGAGATCACCGGTTCAATATGGCAGTGCTGCACCATAGGGGTTTCATAAGTTTCCTCAAAGTGCAAGAGCCCTGGTTCCTGAATCGCGGCTTCAAAATCGCCATCTTCTATGGCGGTATGCTTGAGGATATTACGGGGGCACTGGTCATGGATCAAGGGGGCCCCTTCCTGCATGGCTTCTTCCGGGGTCAGCAGGATAGGATAAGTCTCATAGTCCACCTGGATGGCCCTAATGGCCCGGGTCGCGGCTACTTCGTCCTCTGCAACCACTGCGGCGATGTCATCACCGTAAAGCCGGACCCGGCGGTTCAAGAGTTTCCGGTCTGCCGGGTCTTGATGGGCCGGATCCGTGGACCAGGGATGCCCTGCAGTGGGGAAGGGAATATCCGGTACATCAAAGCAGGTAAAGATCCGGACCACTCCGGGGATCTCTGCTGCCTCAGTAGTATCAATGCCTTTTACCAGTCCGTGGGCAATGGTGGCATGGAGGACTTTCCCGATGAGGGCATGCCGGTCTACCAGGTCATCGGTATATTTTGCCCGGCCCGTAACCTTTTCATAGGCGTCAATCCGGGGAACACTCTTTCCGAGGCTCATCTTGCTTTCCTATCCATATTACAAAGAATAGGGTATTAAAAATAACAACACAAGATACAGGCGGGCCAAAGGGGA
>JAITAI010000029.1 GCA_031284195.1 Treponema sp. | reverse complement strand
TCGAACCACCCGTGTCAGAACCTAGAGCAAACGGAGTCAGCCCGGCGGCCATCGCTGCGACGGAACCGCCCGATGAACCGCCCGCGACTCGGCTTGTGTCCCACGGATTGTTCGTGCGCTTTACCCTCGAATTGTCGGTGGAAGACCCCATGCCGAATTCGTCAAGGTTGGTTTTACCGATTACGGACGCGCCCGTATCTTCCAGTTTTCGCGCCGCAGTCGCCGTATACGGGTGCTTTCAGCTCCGCAAGCAGTTTTGAACCGCAGCTTAGCGAAAAATTATTTACGGCGATGTTATCTTTGAAGGCAAAGGGCAGACCGGACAGCGGAGACGCGGTTTTTGAGATGGCGGACGTTTTTTCGGGTGCAAATTCGATAAACACGCCTATTTTATCTTCCCATTCTTTAAAATATTACCGTAGCCCGCGGGTAGGGTCATAATTTCCTCTGTGTTTTTACAAAAATTATAAAACATTCAGGACAACGATAAAATGACTATCCCTCTCACCGGAATTATCCAGCATAGTTTTGGTTAAATTTTCACGTGAAAACACCGCCGCCAAACGCTTTTTCATCGCCGTCTGCATCGTGGCAAAATACGAAAGCGTCCCGCGAAAAGCGGGCAAAGCCGCCTCGTCAACATTAAGATGAACCAGTGTCGCAGTTATCCACGAATCCTCTACAGGTATCTCTACTGCCGGTTTCGCCTCGCCTAACTTTTCAGAATCCATGTTTTATAATGACATTTTTTCCCCTCTTGTGTCTATTTCCCGCCGTCAGTTGGGAAAGATGAATTGCTGTCCTTGAATTTTACTAGGTATAGATTGATTCTTTTCTAAGGAGGCGCTATTTCCAAATATTTTGAGGCATACCCTCCAGAAGACGTTTTCAGAGGAAAACTTCTTTGGCGAACGGAACAGAGTCCATAGCGCCTTTGCGGGAGACAGCTATAGATGAGGCTTTTGAGGCCACTTCCAGCGCTTCGCGGATGACAAAACCTTTAGCGCGCGCGGCAAGGAAGTATCCGGTAAATGTATCACCTGCACCCGTTGTGTCAACGACCGGCACGTCAACAATGCCGACATACTTCCTCGCGTCATTCAGTCCGTAGTAAGCGCCTTTTTTCCCCGCCGTAAGTATTATTTCAGATCCGGGAAAACGCCCGGTAAGGTTATCCAGCACGTCTGCAAACGGGGTATCTTTCGGCAAACCTGCGAGGGACGCGCCTTCCAACTCGTTGACAAAAAAACAATCAACCGCTTCAAGCGGTAGTGTCTCAATTTTTTCGTTGTACGGTGACGGGTTAAGGTGAATTTTAAGGTCGCGCTTTTTCGCAGCGATGATTATTTCTTTTGTACAAGAAATTTCGTTCTGCATGATAATAAAGTCACCCGCGTCAAACGAGGAAATGACTCTTTCAATTTCCAGTGTATTTATGTCCCCGTTGCCACCGGCGTAAAGTACGATGGAATTCTGTCCGTTTCTGTCAACCTGTATCAGCGCGTTTCCCGTACTTCCTTCGTATACGGACACATTGCTTGTGTCAACACCGTAAGCATTAAGAACTCTCAGCAGGAATTCGCCGTCTATACCGATCTTTCCCGCCATGAATACGTCAAGACCCGCCTTTGCGAGTGCGGCGGCCTGATTCGCACCCTTGCCACCCGCGTTTCGCTCAAAAGACGCGCTTGATATCGTTTCACCCGGCAGAACTATATGGTCAACTGTAAAAACAATATCTATGTTGAGCGAGCCGTATACAAGGACTTTCATTGCGGCACCTTTTTGGGCACATCGGGATGATTGGGGCCGAAATGTTTTAATATCACAAGCGGCTCTACAGGACTCTTATTGGACAAGGTAACGCCGCGTCGCGCCGTATCTTCCGTAACAAAGAATTCATCGGAACTTTGCTGTCCGAAGCGCAGCAGAACCGGAGCTTCTATAACAAACTTTTCCAAAAATCCGTGTCCCTGCGTACATATCAGACCGTAAGCCGCCCCATCTTTTACGATTACAGTCTGACTCGGAAAAACAGTAAGTTCTTTTGCCGAAAAATAATCATTTGCGTATGAGACCCATTTTTCTTGATGCACCCTATCCGATGTATGCGTGACTGGCGGACGGAAATAATGCCTTTTATAATCGGGGTCTATATTTTTTTCCCATTCCAACAGGTTGAAAATGTAGTCAATGTCATCTTTTTTATCCAGCGGACATTCCGCCACAAGGAATTCTCTGTTATAAATTTCACCCGAAACCACATTTTCCTGTACGGAATTTACATCGGAATTCCATTGCGGTTCATAAGTAAGCAGTGAGGCGGGCGCATGTATCACTCCGGCCGGTGTATACCAGCCGGTGCCAATCTGGGCGCGGTATGCGCGTGAAAGTTCAGTTATGCGATTATCACCTTTATTATAATCGCGCAGACGCTGCTTTACATCCTCCGGTTTTGTTTCCGGTGAGAAGCCGAAGTATGTGGCGTTGAATTCGCCGCTATGATTGTTGTACTGAGGTGGAAAGTAGTAGGACTCCGGTTTACCAAGTTTTCCAACTTTGGCAGCGTGTTCAAACATCAGATGGACATGGTGAAACAACGGATTAAAGAAGTCAAAGAATTTGGAATACATGGGCCAGCCACCGTATTTATCCATAAGGTCGCCGCCTACAATCCGTGCGCCCAACTCATTGACAGCCTCCTTTAGCGTAAACTTTTCATGGCTGTCATAGCTTACAGCGACATAGCTCATGCCCTCGTCAGGAGCGGCCAGCGGGCCGTTCTGTGCAGTTATTGTCGAGGAAAACCAGCGTTCTTTTATCGAACCGCGTTCCAGACCGTACGCGTAGTAGTCGTCTGGATGAAGTTTCAGTCTGCAACCGGCCTTTCCGAAGGGTCGGGGCACAAACACCGGATTCAAACGGAAAATCCCGCCGCCCGAGACAAGTGTTTTTTCGATTAAAGCTTTATTGCCCATCAGACAACTCCCTTTTGAAGGGCTATATTGGCGTAGCGCGCCGTGGTTCCAGTTTGAACGATAGCATATGCTCCTTTCGCATACTCGTAAAACTCCATTCTTTCAATTAAGCGGAATTCCTTGTACGCTTTTTCGATGTCCCATTTTTTCAAAATGATGTCGAATTTCGACCAAATCTCAGGCGTAGTTTCATTGGGGCGCGGTTTCATCAGTGTTACAGGGAATTCGACAAAACCATCCAACGGGAAGAAGCGCATGATTGCGTCCAAAAGGACGTCCACCGGAACCCCGTCAAGACGTGTAGCGCGCCGTGCGCCGGACATAACGGGATAGTTAGCGTCGGCCAAAACAATATAGTCATTGTGGCCCATTTCCATAAGCAGTTTCATCAATTCAGGTGAAATGATGGACGGAATATTCTTTAGCATAGAGAGTCTCCTGTTTTAGGCAAAACCGGTTAATTTGGTAAAAATTCCCCTTTACCTGATTTAACCGGCAATTCTTAAAAAAATTATGGCTATTTTGTGATTATCTCAACGTCAATCGGAATATTTGCGGGAACTTGTGCGCCGTTAATATATTTTTTAGCGGTTTCTACAGCCGTCTCGCCCATCAGAACCGTTTTTTGCTCGACTGTATATATCATCTCACCGGCTTTAACAGCGGCGCGTGCGTCGTCGCCTGCGTCAAAACCAGCTATCAGGATGTCTTTTCCGGGAATTTTTGCCTTGGCACGCACGGCTTCTATCGCTCCGAGTGCCATTTCATCATTCATCGCTAGTATGGCGGTAATGTTGGGATTGGACTGTAAAATATTCTCAGTAACAGTGAGGGCTTCGGCACGGTTATAGTTGGCGGTCTGCGTAACGGCGGCCTTCAATCCAGCCGCAGTAAGGGCCTGCCGGTAACCTTCCATGCGGTCAATGTTGCTGGATGCGGCGGGAACACCTTCAAGGACAGCTATTACTGCGTTGGGCCCTACAATTTGAACAAACGATTTACCCGCTTTGTTGGCGGCCAGCACATTGTCGGTACCTATGTAGGTATCAACAGTAACGCCGTCAACATACCGGTCAACCGCTATAACTTTTATACCCCTGGCGATGACATCTTTGATAGTTGGCGCGACTGCAGCGGAATCAACCGGATTGACAATAAGAACTTTGATCCCCTTATTTACAAGATCCTCAATATCCTTTACCTGTTTTGCCGGATCATCGGACGCATCCGTGATAGACAAATTTACCCCTAAAGCCTTTGCCTTTGACTCAGCTCCGTCTTTCATCGAAACAAAAAATGGATTGTTAAGCGTGGATAGAGTAAACCCTACATCTGCCTTACCGCTGGCAAAAACCGTACAGCAAGCGGCCAGCATAATCAATGCTGCTGAAACTGCTTTTTTCATAAAAAGCCTCCAAATATATTTTTTTCGTTTTAGTGGAAAACTTTCCGCTAATTGTAAAAACGAAACACCGGTTAAACAGACGACTGTCTGCCTCTGTCGCTCAGAACGGCAAGTAGTATCACGACACTTTTTACAACATCCTGATAGTACGAGGACACTCCCAAAATATTTAACCCATTGCTCAGTATAGCTATTATCAACACGCCAACCATCGTTCCGTATATTTTACCGCTTCCGCCGCTCATGCTCGTGCCACCTAGCGCGGTTGCCGCGATAGCGTCAATTTCGTAACCCGAACCGAGCGTAGGCTGAGCAGACCCAAGCCTTGAAAGCAGGACGAGACCTGCCAAAGCCGACATAAGCCCAGATGCACTATATACAAACATCTTTGTACGCTTTATGTTCACGCCTGCAAGTCTTGCGGCTACAGAATTGCTGCCAACCGCGTATATACGCCTGCCCAAAGTAGTCTTATTCAAAATGAAGAAAAACAGCGCAAACATCAGCAAAAGAATCCACACGGGAATCGGCACGCCTGCAAAGGCGCCTCTGCCGACCGAGTTGAGCAGGGGCTGTTCACCCAGGCTGGATATAGGCTTACCGTTGCCATAAATCAGGCAGAAACCACGATAGGCCGTCATGGTAATCAGCGTAGCTATGAAAGGCTGAAGACTGCCAAGCGTCACAAGAGAGCCGTTTATTGCGCCTAGACCGAGTCCCAAAAGTAGCATGAGCGGTATGGCAAGCTGCTCCGGAAAACCGCCTTTCAGGAAGCCGGCCCCAAGCATCGCAGAAAACCCCAGCATCGCACCTACCGATATGTCAATGCCGCCGGTTAGTATCACACAGGTCATTCCAAACGCTATCACGCCGTTTATAGAGGCCTGTCTCAGCAATGACAGCAGATTGGAAACCGTCCTGAATTGAGGGCTAGCGACACTTATCACCAACACAAGCAACGCAAGCGCGATTATAGCGCCTTGTTTTTTTAATAAACCGGTAATTCTACTGTTTTGGTCTGGCGATACGTCCGAACTTGTAATTTTCATAGCGTCCCTCCCGTACAAAGAAGCATAACATTCTCCTGCGTCGCGTTCTGTTTTTCGATTATTCCGCCGACTCGCCCTTCGTGTATTGCCATAATTCTGTCGCTCATGCCCAAAACCTCAGGCAGTTCGGACGATACGAATATAACCGCAACGCCATTTTCAACAAGTTCATTTATAATAGAATAGATTTCTTTTTTTGCTCCCACGTCAACGCCGCGCGTAGGTTCATCCAATATCAAGAGTCGGGGCTTTGTGTATATCCATTTTGCGAACACAACCTTTTGCTGATTGCCGCCGCTCAATTCATCGCACCGTTGTTTTTTCCCTGAACACTTGATTAACAGTTTGTTGATTGCTTCACTGATAAGTTTTTCTTCTTTCGACTTGTTAAGAATACCCGCATTGGAAATAAGTTTTAGATTGTTTAATGATATATTTTTGTCTATACCGTCATCTAGCATCAATCCTTCAATTTTACGGTCTTCGGTAATGAAACCCATACCATACTTTATCGCACTGAGCGGGGTGTTGATGCGAACAGGTTTTCCTTCAATCAGAATAGACCCTTTTTCGTAGGAAAGACTGCCAAATATCGCCTTCATAATTTCTGTGCGCCCTGCGCCCATCAGTCCGGCCACTCCAAGAACTTCACCCGAGCGTACAGAGAACGAGATACCGTCAAAAACGCCTTTTTTGCCGAGATCTTTTACTTCAAACAGCATACCGCCTGTCTTTGCGTTCCGCTTTGGAAAACGTTCCCCGATGTCGCGGCCTATCATCATGCGCACAAGGTCTGCCATATCAGTTTCGTTTATTTCTTTTGTAGCTATATAGCGTCCATCGCGTAAAACCGTTATACGGTCGCAAATTTCAAAAATTTCTTCCATGCGATGAGATATGTAGATGATAGAAACACCGTCCTTTTTTAGCCTTTCAATCACCTTAAAAAGTACTTTCGTTTCACTTGGGGAGAGCGCGGCGGTAGGCTCGTCCATGATGAGAAGTTTAACGTCCGCAAGCAGCGCCTTGGCGATCTCGACCATTTGCTGCTGCCCGACGGAAAGCGTCCGCATAACCGCATTAGGGTCAATTGACACTCCGAGACGTGCAATCGTTTGCCGCGCCTTTTCCACCATTGCTTTTTTGTTGACCACGCCAAAGGCCTTCTTCATTTCCTTGCCCATGAACATATTTTCTTCGACGATAAGGTCATTCATCGTATTCAATTCCTGATAAACAAAGACTATACCGGCTTTTTCGGCTTGTTTTGGGTGGATAAAATTGACAGACCTGCCATCAACCGTTATATCGCCCGAATCTTTTGCGTAAACGCCGGTCAGTACTTTCATAAGCGTTGATTTTCCTGCACCGTTCTCGCCCATAAGGGCGTGAACTTCGCTGTTTCCAACGGTGAAATCAACATCTTTCAATACGGCGACATGCGAAAATGACTTGTATATCCCCCGCATCTGTATATACATTTTTTAAGTTTAAACGAAGTCTGGAATCTTGTCAACGAAAAAATACATTGCCTCTGCAAGGTGAACACACTATAGATTTGCCTGAAAAACCCCTCAACCAAGGTATCTTGAGCCTGTGTTCTATCAAATTTTGCAAACCTGGACCTTACCCCAACCGGTAGAGACGAAGATAAGCGAGTAATAGAACAGACAGAAGGAGAGAAGACGATGGGTAAAACAGACCAAAAAAGGCGTGTATACACGAAGGAATGCAAAGCCGAGGCGGTAGCCCTGGCGGAGAAACAGGAAAAGCCGGTTGCCCAGGTTGCCGGGGATTTGGGTATCAGCGACACCGTATTGCACCGGTGGATGCAGGTTTCCCGGGAAGCCCACGGGGAAGGGAGGCAGCCCTTTCCCGGACACGCACGGCCCCGGGACGAGGAGCTGGCCCGGCTGCGGAAGGAGAACAGGGCGCTGAAGGAGGCGAATGAAATTCTAAAAAAAGCAGCGGCCATCTTCGCACAGGGAGCCCCCCAGTGACGGTGTACCGGTTCATGCGGGCGAACCGGGAGCGGTACCCCATCAGGGAGCTGGCCGGACTTTTTGGGGTCCGCAGCAGTGCGTATTACAAAGGGGCCAAGCACGGAGTATCCGAACGGCGGAGCAAGGCCGACGCCGAGCTGACCGCCTTCATCGGGGAGCGGCATCACCGCCGGTACGAGAGCCCCCGTGTGTGGGAAACACTGCGCGCACGCTACGGGAAGCGGGTAAACCGGAAGAAAGGGACCCGATTGATGCGTGAGCACGGCTTAAACGCCCGCCGGAGGCGGAACTACATTCCCCCGACCAACTCGAACCACGGGCTTCCGGTCTGCGAACCCATCCGTGACCGGCAGTTTGACGCGGGGAAGCCGGGGTGTCTTATATCACGGAGCTGCGGACCTCCGGCCCCTGGGTATACCTGACGATGCTACGGGACCGGTTCGACCGGAAGGTCATCGGCTGGGCTTTGAGCGACGACCTGGAGAGCGGGCAAACGGTCATCCCGGCTCTTGAAATGGCGGTCACAAACCGCGCCCCCTCGCCGGGCCTGCTATTTCATTCCGACCGTGGCGCGCAGTAGTACTCAAAAGCGTTTCGTGAACTGCTGTGCCTCCGGTGTCCGGCTGTCCGCCCGAGCATGAGCCGCAAGAGTAACTGGGGGGACAACGCCTGCGCCGAGAACTTTTTCAAAACCCTCAAGGGGGAGGGGGAAACGCTTGAGGGGAAACACTCCATGGCGGAAGTCCGGCAGTCGGTGTTCATGTACATTGAGGCCTATTATAACCGGGTGCGGCTTCATTCGGCGCTTGACTTCGCCCCTGATGGGTTTAACTCAGGTGAAGCCGCTTAACAGGGTCTACCTCATGGGGTTAAGTCCAGGTTTCAAGCTATGCTTTGTTCATTTACTCTATCATTTCCTCTTTATTTTTAATGCTTTTATAACCCTATCGGTGCTTACTCCTCGTTCTCGTGCCGTTGCCCCTATTCCCGCTCCGTCAACCGCCCATGTGTTTATGTTTTTCTTTACTTCAGGGTTACAGCCCTTAGGTATATTCCGCATACCCTGTTTTAGGGGAACATTCAGGATGATTACCGGCATACCGCTTTTTACCCTGTGAACACTGCTATAACTACGGACATCTTCACTTCCGCACAATAGACCTGTTAATGCTACCATACCTTCCCCCTTATAACGTTTTCGGTATAGTATATCCACTTTTAGTATAATAAGTCTAGAACAGTACCCACGGTGCGATCCCATAAATCTAGTATCACCGTTAAATACAGCCGGCCACTGCTCGTCTTCAGATACGTTATATCCGACACCCACTTCTCCCCCGGTCCGCACGCGCTAAAGTCTCAATTCAACAAGTTCTCTGCGACCGGCAGTGAATGCTTTGCGTCCGTCGTGTTCACCCATCCCTTCTTTCTTCGCACCTTTAGTCCTTGCTCCCTCATCAGCCGTTCCACCCGTTTTCGGCTTACCCTTACCTGAAACTCCTGAACTAAGGTCTGCCATACTCGTGGACTGCCATAGCGCCCTCGGTGTGCTTCACCTATCCGGCTGATAAGCCTCAAGAGTTCCCGGTCTGTCTGTTCGTGTATGCCGGGTTTCCTGACAAGCCACGCATACTACCCCCTCCAGCTTACCCCCAATTGTCTAGCCATCTTCGTAACCGGGTCCTGTCCTTGCTACTGCCGCATGAACTGGTACGCTGCTACCGGGGATTCCGTAGTGTGAAGATGGACAAAAGTTTTTTTAATAGTTCATTGGTCTCCCGCAGGTCGGTATTTTCCAATCGGGCCATCTCTTCATCCCGGGCATTTCCTCTGCCGCTGAAGGCTTTCATCGATCCCCTTTCGCTCTACTTCATCTCCCGTTTCCATCGTGCAAGCATATTCCCGTTAATCCCAAGCTCTTGGGCAATCTCCGGCTGCTTCCGGTCAGTTTTCAGGGCAAGTTCCACTGCCCGTTCCTTACATTCTCTGGTAAAAACTCTTCTTTCTCCCATGATACCCGCTCCTTTGATCATAGGCTTAACTTCCTGTCCATTCAATCGGGGGAATTCCATGTATCCGTAGACAAATATTTTGGTCATCATCCTGGGATGAAACCAGCTTGTACCGTCGCCGAGCTGGTATTACCTGAGCATTTGCTCTATGTACATCTCGTCGATAGCTCGGTTCATCAGCTGTACAAGATGGTTCTTGGGGGGTAAACTCGTTGGCGATCGGTGGGATGAAGTGGGTGCTGATAGGGCCTGTGCCGTCGGCTTCATAGCATCGGAAGGAGGGTCTTGGGGGTTCAGGTAGGGGAATGTCTTGCCTGGTACACCTTTGCGGTTTGACTGCTTATATTTTACGGATCAAGTTTGGTGCCTTCCCCGGCCTATCTGTTTAAGCTGTTCCTCTGCAGCTTCTGAAAGGGCGTGATACAGGCTTAAGGAAGATTCCACATACCGGCTAAGGGACGCGGATGCATGGTTTTTCTGTCCCGCTTCCAGCAGTACCGGAGGCGGTACGAGAAAGCCCGCTACGTCCTTTACAGGGCTTGCAGCAATCTCCTTATCAATGGCTTCGAGTTGTTTAAGGAAAGAACAAGTCCTTTTCTGGTCTTGGGGCCGTGGTAGACCTTTTCCCGTTTCAGTACAGCCTGGTGAAGCGGTCCTGGAGAGGATCTCCACGGCAGCATCTGCCAGCGATTTAATCTTTGTAAGCCCTTGCACCAACTCCCGTAAGGCGGCATCGTATTTTACCCGTCGTTCCTGTATCTGTTCCTGCCCCATAAAGTCGCGCTGTACTTGGGAAAAAGCTCTCCCCAGACGCCGGTCTATTTCCTCCCGTTGGATCGGCAGGGACAGGAGTTCTTCTGGGGAAACACTAATCAAGCCGGACAGTGCAAGCCCTTCCCCAAAAATACGGTAATTCTTTAGTCCCGGAGTTCCATGGAACCGATTTTCAAACCATGCCGCGTAAAGGGATAAGCGCTGATCCGTCAGAACCCGGCTTCCATCTGCTGCAGCGGCCCAGAAAGGATGTCCATCTCTCAGAGCCCTAAACGAACGGGTTTCCCCAGGACTAAACCGGGTCGATTCTGAGAGGGCCTGTTCCTCAAAACGAGCCCCCTTAAAATGGGTTTTGAGGCCGGGAAAGGAAAGATCCAAACCGGCAATCCAGATGGAAGATGAACCCAGACTTCGAGCAAAGTCCCAAGCAGTGGTTGCCACCGAGCCTCCTGCGCCGAGCCGTCCCTTGGGATCAAGTCGATTTTCGATGAAACTGCCTAAGGGGTACAGGGAGGTACAGAGGAACCTCCCCGCACAAGGATGCCGGAGTACCGGAGGATACACCGCAGATTCGATGATGAGGTAGGTCTTAGGTAAGGGAATACGGTCCAAATGCCGGGAGTTCCAGTACTGAGGGTCTACCACTACCGCAAAATCCGGATCAACCCCTGCCCCTGCGAACAGCCTCAAGGCCGTATCCACTGCCACCATGACACAGCGCTTACGGATGGCAGGCAAGATAGGCGCGATGCGGTCCAGAGAAGGACCTGCGGCAGCGAGAAACGTAGGGATCTGGGGAGCCAGAATCCCTGCCAGACAGCCTATCCCCGGAAGGTCCCGGATAGCTTCTAGGTTTCGGGATCCATTCCGGACCCAACGTTTTCCGAAGCGCCGGAGGGTTGCCAGGTTGACCTCATCCTTGGAGGTCCAAGCCTGGATATGGCGTTCTACACCGGCGTACCAATCTGCATCAAGCTGCATAAGCCCGGGATTTCGGATAAGCTCAAAGGGCGCTTTCCATCCGGGGGACTGGGTTTCGCACCAGTGAAGCGCTCCAGTAATCCCATCTTCCGTTCCTCCCAGGACAAAGATGAGGGGGTTTGCTGAAAGGAGGGAACCCAGATTTCTAGTTTCCAAAGCCTTCCGCAACACCGCGGCCCGGCGTTCCACCATGATAATGGGTCGATTGGGGGAAAACCCAGTTTTTTCCAGGATCCCTTCTACCGTATACCCCAATCCAAAGCCCAAGATGATGATAGGACCCGTACTGTTCAAGGTATCTGCCAGGCGCCGACCTTCCCGTTTCGGATCCCGCCGTGAATGGATGGAGACGCCCTGGATGATCAGGGTAGGATCCCCTGATGCGGCGGTTTCTATCTGGATATCCCCTTCGCCTTCCAGTCCTGAGCGGTTCAGTTGTTCCAAGAGACCCGGAAACTTCTCCCTGATGATGGCGCTGTTCTTATCCCAATTGCTTCTATAAGGCATAAGTTCCTCTTATTCCAATTCCAAGATGATGGTGGTATCTGCTTTTAAGGGTGTTCCTGGAGGGGGGCTTTGCCGTTTGACCCAACCATCTCCTGTTATTTCAAGGTGCAGATCATCCCGGAGTAGGAGGGGCAAGAGTTGCCGTTTCGCATAACCGATAAAATTAGGAACTTTACCTTCAATGAGGGGGAGCTGCTCATTAGGCAAGGTAATAGAACCAGGATGAGTGACCTGGGGATTTCTCCCTCGAGGGATCCCCAGGTAATCCACCAGGGCTTCCGCAGCTTCCCGTATGGGCGGGGCGGCGATGCGCCCCCCCAGATAGGATTCCCCTTGAGGATTGACGATGACGATGTACAAAACCAGGGAAGGCGCTTCTGAGGGGAGCAGGGCCATACAACTGGCAATAAAGTCGGAACTTGAATAGGCGCCGGTGGCAGGATCTACCACCTGGGCAGTACCGGTTTTGACTGCTAAGGATAGATCCTCCACATTGGCTCGCCGTCCAGTACCGGTACTGGAGGTAACATCCATCATATACGAACGCATGAGCCGGGCGGTTTCAGGCTTCAGGATCCGCCGGGGAGTACCAGGATTAAAGGGCTGTTCTGTGGTTCCGTCGCTTGAACGGATCCGGGATACGATCCGAGGGGGAACCAGGATACCATCGTTAGCTATGGCAGAAGCAGCCTGGATCATCTGTAAGGCAGAGACGGATAGCTCTTGACCCATGGCGATGGTCGGTTTAGACCGGGCGGACCATCCTTCTACAGACCGGAAAACCCCGGCGGTCTCCCCGGGATTTCCGGTCCCTACCCGAGAACCGAATCCGAAATCTTGGAGCGTCCTATAAAAGGCATCTGCTCCCAGCCGGTCCGCTGCATAGGCTGCTCCGGCGTTGCAGGAGAATCGGATGATTTCTCGGGCGCTCACTCTTCCGTGGGCGGCAAGGCAATTAATGAGGACCCGTTCCCCCAGGTTTGTAACCCGTTCGTAACGCCCGTTACAGATAAAGATGCTGTTTCCGGTAATGGCCCCTGAATCTATAAGGGCAGCGAGGGAAAAGACCTTGAACACTGAACCGGGTTCATAGGCCCAGATTGCGGGCCAGTTCATTCGGCTGATTTCATTCGAATCCTGGAGCGCATTGGGATTGAATCCCGGCGCAGAAGCGGAACCGAGAATATCGCCGGTCCGGGGATCCAGGGCCATGAGCATCACTGCTTCGGCCTTATTTTCTACTAAGGTTTGGGTGGCTATTTTTTCAAGGATATACTGTACATTGGCATCAATCGTCAGGATCACCTGATTACCGTCTCGCGTTTCATTCGGGGCGAGTTCCGATTCAAAGGCATATTCAATCCCTTCAAGACCGATCCCTTCATCCCCCACAAAACCGATGATCTGACTTGCCAGGTTACTCTCTGGATAGATCCGGCCTACGATAGGCTCAATATTGACCCCTCCCAGGGGGAGCTGGTTTTGGATTTTTTGTATGGTGGTCTGGTCCACCCGCTTTTTAAGGTATATAAAATCACTGGAAGCAGTGGTAATCCGCCGGATGATTTCATCGCTGGAGAGGTTAAGCACAGGACTTAGGGTATGACTCAGGGCTTCCAGGTCTTTTATTTCAGGACGCCAGACACTGATGTTAGCCAGTCTGGTCTGCATGGCCAGAATACGGCCGTTTCTATCTAAGATGGTACCCCGTTCGATAAAAGGTTTCGTGCTGATCAGTTTTTCCGAGATATCCCCATTCAGCATTAGCATGGCATACCGCAGTACGACGATGAGCGTTAGTAGGGCAAACAGAAAAAAAACCACCAGAAACCGCTGGTAAATGATGCGCCCTTGATCATACCGGTCACCAGAACGGTTTTGAGCAGGGAATGGCTCTTTTTTCCCCCGGCCCCTTGTGCCGGTCCGTCCTGTGGTAGTAAACATTAAATTATTAATACCTTACCCAGGATATTACTCAGTGGAATAGGACCGTAGGCACGAGAATCGTAGGATTGGAGGCTATTATCCCCCAATGCCATGAAGGTATGGTTTTCAGTAAGCTCGGCGCATCGTTTTACCGCAATTTCCCGGCAAGGGGTATAGAAAACCACCACATCTCCCGGCTTAGGCATAGCCCACCACAGGAGATAGCCTTTGGACCAGGGAAGCCGTAGACCGTAAGCCAATTTATTCACCACAAGTATGGAACCCGGTTTAATAGCTGGTACCATAGATTGTCCTTCGGTAATCATAAAATCAAATAAGAAAAGCTTCAGTAATAGGGCAACAAATAATGCTCCTCCAATTGCCCTTCCGGTCTCGATGGATGTATTATTTTCCATACTATAGTCTATAATAGTATAATCATTCTTGAACCACCTGTCGATAAATAAACCATGACGAATGATTTAATCTTTCAGCAATATATTACTCGTCGTAAACCACCGGCTGCTGCTGTCCAGAGTAAGGCTCCCAAAACCCCCGCGTATACCCCTCGGTATACGCCATCCTCCATCCATAGCACCAATGTATTAGTAATAGAGCAGATTAAACAGAAGCCTGTCCCGGTGCAGCGTTATTATAAAAAAAAGGAGCCCTTTATTCTACCGGAATTTTCTTTACCTCATATCTCTTTAAATGGTTTGTTTTCGGATGCTGGATCGGTCCAGCCTGTAAAGAAAGAAAGGGGCCGGACCTATCGATCCGTGGTGGTGAAGCTGTTACCGCTCCTTGCTATAGCAGGGCTTTTACTTTTTATTTTACTTTCATTAAATTGGTCAGAGAAGCCCTTAGGGGCCCTTAAATTGAGTGCTTTCATCCCTTGGGGGGTGGGGTATCGGTTAGAGCCGGGAACAGATGAAGGGATCCGGCAAAATTTAGCCTCTTACGCCGGACTTTCGGCTCCGGCCTCGTCAGTTCAGGATGAGATTATTCCCCTCAATTTAGTAGAAACCTTTGCATGGGAATCCTATAAGGTGAAGAAGGGAGATTCGGTCTCTCAGATCGCCGCCAATCATGCCCTTTCTATGGATGCGATTATTGCCTCCAATTATATTTCTAATGTCAAGCTCCTGCGGGAAGGAGATATTTTGCGTATTCCCAATATGGATGGTATTCCCTATACGGTAAAAAAGGGAGACGCATTGAGTAAAATTTCCAATGTTATGGGGGTTCCCTTGGAAGTCATTTTGGATGCCAATGATATTCAGAGTGAAACCCTTACACCGGGGAAGGTGCTTTTTATCCCCGGCGCCAAGATGCGGAGCGAAGACCTCAAGGTGATTCTGGGAGATTCTTTTATCTATCCTATCCGGGGACGGCTTACCTCTCCTTTTGGGTGGCGGAACGATCCTATCAGCGGGGTGAGACGGTATCATGCGGCCTTGGATCTTGCCGCTGCTATGGGAACGCCTATAAAAGCGGCTATGGACGGCCGGGTTTCCTCGGTGGGAATTAGTTCGGTGTACGGTAAGTATATCATCATTTCCCATGCGAACGGCTATCAAACTATGTATGCCCATATGAGCGCTACGTCGGTGAACCAGGGGGCCACGGTATCTCAGGGAACAAAAATTGGAGAAGTGGGCAGTACCGGGTACAGTACCGGCCCGCATCTTCATTTTGCTATTTATAAGAACGGCCGGGCAGTTAATCCTCTTGATTTTCTTAAATCATAAATTTATAGTAAAGAAGATTGATTGGGGTAAATTCGGTGATATTTATTTTTAGTTGAGTTTTTTTCAAAAGGTCAGATTTTGAAAAAGTAAATTTAGATGAGCTGGTTCCAAAATTGAAGTTTTGAAACCGGCTTAGCTGTAAAAGGAAAAACCGGTCCTTTAACCGTTTTTTTCAAGTCTTTTTCAACCTTAACCTTGGTTTTGAAAAAGGCCCAATTATTTTTTATTTAAAGAGAGAAAAAAGTACATTGTCATACATAGGAACGGTGAAGATGTGCTCTCATGTGGAGGAATATGCAAAAGTTGGTATTGATCCTCATCGCTTTTATTGCGATGGTTACGTTTATTAGGGTTTTTGATAGGGCAGAAGCGGGAATTCATGATGGTACAGGGAGTTCTATAACGGTTTCTGAGGGTAGCGTCGAAGAATAAGAAGGTAATAGTTTTCAGCGGGAAATAAGCTCAGGTATCTTGCAGATTCATGAAGGGGTAGAGTATAGTTATGCTATGATTTTTAATACAAGATCCGTAATATGTTCCGACAATGTATCCTTTGATGCCTTATTGGATCAAACCTGTGAACGTTTATGGGGCAAAAAAGTACAATATGCGATGCGGCGAATTCAGGAACTGGAAGTGCATTTGCGGAGTATGGAAGAAGAATTGGATGCATTTTTATGTCAAAAAAGTCCAGATACTATCCATGCCAAGTAAATAGGGTTCTAGAGGTTGCCCTTTATTGAGGGGTCGGATATTCCAAATATACATGCCCGCAACGAATCCTAGGGTTGTTGTGCATAAAAGGGGATGGGACTTTTTTTGCTTTTAGTATTATGTCTTTGAAGTTGAGTGGCGAGGTAGTTTCAAAATTTGACATTTTGAAACTGCTTGTGATACTTTGTGCTTTTTAAGCCCTAGTAGACTTTAAGGGGTACGGTTGTGGTTCAGTAGGGAACGAAAGAACAAGGTGATCGTATCCCAGAGCCGTTTAAAAAAGCTTCCCCTTTCTATTTCATAGGTGGTAATCAGGGGAATCCGTCGCAATTCTCCGTGGGCATCATAGAGGACGAGGCTACCCACAAAAATACCCTGGGGGAGCGGTGCGAGGATAGTAGGAGTAAGTTCCATTTCCCAGCGGAGCTGTTCTCCTCGATCACGGAAGGTGGTAAATTCTAATGCTTCAGCAGGAGCGATCTCTACGTAATCTCTTTTTCCTTTCCATACTCGTATCGGTGGAAGCGTATTCAGGGTGGGTCTTACGGTTTGGTAATGTTCAAAACCCCAGGTGAGTAATTTCATCCCATCTTCATCCCGGATGCGATCTCCTTGGTAAACTGGAGGCGCCCCGAGGATGACGGCGATAAAACGGGTCCCTGCTCGTTCTGTAGTAATCGCGATATTGTGACCTGCTTCGTCTATATACCCAGTTTTTAAGCCGTCTGTTCCGGCAAAGGTTTTTAAAAAGCTATTGTGGTTGTACTGGATGATGGTCCCTGGTTTGTTTCGGTACCGTTCCGATACATTCGCTGCCTGGGGAAAGGCGAATTCCTTGACCGAATGATAGTCTGCTAAGGTTTCCGGGTGTAGTTGAAGGTATTCCCTACAAAACAGGGCAAACTCCACTGCCGTGGTACGGTTATCTTCGGAGATTCCCGAGGGTTCTACAAAATAGGTTTTTGACAGTCCAAAGCGGCGGGCTTCCTGGTTCATCTGTTCGGCGAATTGCGGTATCGTGGAGGCAAACCGGAGGGCCACTGCCACTGCCGCATCGTTGCCAGAAGAAACGGCAAGCCCCAGGAGCAGATCCCGCAGGGTCACGATCTGTCCAGGAGCAAGGTACATGAGGCTTGATCGGGGAGGCTGGTTTATCGCCCAACTTTCTCGAGGGAGGCTTACCACTTCGTCCAGGGCTGCATTACCCTTGGCCACCTCACTCAGGGCTATATGAATGGTCATGAGTTTTGCCAATGAAGCGGGAGGAATCTCATCATCTCCATTCTTGACATAGAGAAAGGTACCGGTGGTTGCATCCATGAGCACTGCCGCACGGGAACCTAAGCTGGGCATGTTTAGAGCTGGGTTTTGGGCAGGCAGGAAACCTGCGAGGAAGAACCAGATGAGACTTAGAAGAAGGGGTTTCATCGTGCTGCGCCTCATACTATCTGGTTTAAAGAACAACTCAGTATCAAGATTAGAATTCCGCTTGGCCCACTGCCCGGGGATAAGGGATTACATCTCTGATGTTTACCATACCGGTGATATACTGGATGAGCCGTTCAAAGCCCATGCCGAAACCTGCATGGGGAACCGTGCCGTACCGGCGAAGGTCCAGGTACCAGGCGTAGTCTTCGAGTTGCATACCTAATGCGCGCATGCGGTTTTCAAGGAGGCCGTAGTTTTCTTCCCGTTGAGAACCGCCGATGATTTCCCCAAGACGAGGTACCAGGACATCCATGGCTCGGACGGTTTTTTCATCATCGTTCAACTTCATATAGAAGGCTTTTATTTCCTTAGGATAATCGGTTACAATCACCGGTCCACCCACGACTTGTTCGGTGATGAATTTCTCATGTTCGCTTTGAAGATCACAGCCCCAAAAGGGTTTAAAAGCAAAACTGGAAGCCTGCTTTTCTAGGGCAGCTACTGCATCTGTGTAGCTGATGTGAACGAACCGGGAATCGAGGATATTCTGTAAGGTAGCGGTGATACCCGTTTCGATTGGAGCATTAACTTTTTCTATAAAGGCTAGGTCTTCAGCGCAATCCCGTACTACCAGGGTAAAGAGGAATTTGAGGAATGCTTCTGCCAACTGCATGTTGTCTGTTAAATCCGCGAAGGCAATTTCCGGTTCAATCATCCAGAATTCTGCCAAATGCCGGGTGGTGTTTGAGTTTTCTGCCCGGAAGGTAGGTCCAAAGGTGTAGACTCGGGATAGAGCAGTAGCGTAAGTTTCCGCTTCAAGCTGACCTGAAACGGTGAGATAGCTGGGCTTGCCAAAAAAATCCTCTCGGTAGTCCGGGGCCTTGCCCGATTGGGCGAGGGCTTTGAGGTCCAGGGTAGTAACCTGAAACAGCGCCCCGGCGCCTTCTGCATCGTTCCCGGTGATGATGGGGGTATGGATGTAGTGAAAACCCTGTTCTTGAAAAAATTGATGTACCCCGAAAGCCAAACGGCTTCGTACCCGGGCCACCGCACCGAAGATGGTGGTTCGTGCTCGGAGGTGGGCGATTTCCCGGAGAAATTCCAGGGAATGCCGCTTTTTTTGCAGGGGATACGTATCGGTGGGCGCATCCCCGATAAGTTCAATAGCATAGGCTGCAACTTCCACCACTTGTCCTGAACCAGGAGAAGGCACGAGGCGCCCCCGAATTGCTACGGAACTCCCCGTCGGCAAGGCTTCCAAAATCGTCTCCGCTGAAGGAGCAAGCTGAGTATGTCCGCTACTTCCCCGGTCGAAGATACATTGGATACCTCCTGGGGAAGACCCGTCGTTCACTTCCACAAAGATAAGGTTTTTAAGTTCTCGTTTAGTCCTGACCCAGCCGCGGATGGTCAGGTCCTGGGATTCTGGAGGGAATTGTATCAGGTCTTTAATAAGAGGAAAGAGCATATCTCTATAATACCCCGTGGGGGAATGTGTATCAAGTCCACCTGCCTCATGGAAAAGGTAAGCCGAAATAATATAAGACTTACCGCAGAAAAATAGAACGGAGGTCAAAATGGGATTATCCATCCACACAAAAAAACTTATATCACAAGAAATCACATCCAGGTATCGGAAGGTATCTCGAAAGAACAGAAGTACCTTCTTTGACGAGTTCACCAAACGTATAGGTTATAACCGGAAGTATGTCATAAGACCTTTGGGTATGTTCGGAATAACCAAGTCGGTCACTTTAGACGGAATACCGTCATGCTGAAAAATACCAAACCAAAAAGACCGGGTAACCGGAAAGGAAATATCATCTATGACAAAGAGACCGTTGACCATCGCACAAAAATTTGGTCATTCCTCCCGTTCAAATATGGCAAGTACCTCGTTCCTCTCATCATGGATAACATAGACTTCCTCAAGACAAGTAAAAAACCGGATTTTAATCTCACCGATGCAATCATATCAACGTTGACAACCATAAGTCCGGCACAGATTGATAGGCTCATCAAGCCGGAACAGGATCGGCTTAAAATACAGGGGAAAAACGGTACCAGACTCGACGAAATTGCCCTTTTCAGTCGTATCCATTACACAGAAACAGAGCGGACTACCCAGGATTTTACCAAATGAACACCCTGCACCGTTGTGGAAACCATGATCCAGGCGAATTTAACTTCACGCTTACCGTAACAGCAGTCTCTTCAAGCTGGACTTTCCTCTTTCCTCTCTGCAATAAAGCCCACGACTGGATTATTGCCTGTCTCAACACCTCTTTGAAACCAGTCCTTTTTTTAGTATTTGACCTGTATAGCGTAACAGTAGCGAGTTATTCAATCATTCCATACTCGACTGGCACAAGTTGGTCAAAACTTTTACATCACCTGCAGCCGTTCCTATCACAAAAACGACAACTGCTACGCTGAATGGAAAAACGCAATTATCCCTCTACCTATAACTATAACTGATTGTTTTGGGGCCTTAGTTTTTGACAATCCGACTAACCGACGATACCGGGAGCAAGCCGGAAATTGAGGTCTGTGGTATATAAGTCCAAGGGAGTAAAGGGTTGAAGCAATCGTAAAACTCCCTCACAAAGGAAATTTTATGTGAAAACCAAGCACTTCCCCGAAGCCGGTGAACGTTGAAGCAGGAATCAAAGCTGCGAGGCTAGATAACCCTGATGATTTCGTCAGGGGATCATTGCGAACTATATAATACCCCTCCTGTTATCATCGACATCACCTGCGGGATCGGGTCATGCGGGGATAATTTCAGAAACCCGCTCAACCAACTTTCCTTAAACCGCACAAACTCTGCTATCTCATTCCACTCATCCGCCCGTGCCGTGACCGTACGGAGAGTTAGCATGACGATATCCGACACCAGATGCTCGACATAGATAGGGCTCAAACCACTTGTCTTCCAAGGCAACCAACGGTCTCCCCTAATTCCTCTAGGGGTCTATTCCCCCTGTTCAATGATGATGAACCCCGTTTCACTTATCATTTCCTTGATTGCCATGATCTATAGCAAGCCATCCTCGATGTGAGGATAACGGATCTGCAAGCGACCATCATATCGAAAATCCACAGCAGGTCAAATTTTGAAACCGGCTTAAACACCTTAGCTATTACGATCAGGACCTTTAAGCATACCCAGCTTCGTGGCGATCCGTATCGCATCTGCCCGGTTAAGGGCTCCCAGTTTGTTGTAGACGCTTTTGATGACACTCTTCACCGTATTAATGGAAAGGTCCGCTGCTTTAGCCATTTCCTCACGGGTCAGCCCTTGGGAAAGGTTAATGAGGATCTTCTGTTCCCGAGTAGATAAGGTACCATAGGGCGCTTCCGGGACTGGAAGGGGATTCTGGTAACGTTTCCCCAGGCTAAGCCATTTTTTGGCATAAGTAGCGGCACTTCCCCGGATTTTTTTAAGCCACTCCTTGGGGATGACGCAGGTTTTATCCTTCAAGGCCAGGCTCATAAGGGTGCGCATCTCATTACCCAGTTCGATAAAGGGCATGTCCAGACCATTGGATGCTGCTAGATGGTAGGCGTCTTCCAAGGCTTGGATACTGGCACTCCTTTCTTTGCAGTGATATAGACATACCGCTTCCAGGATCCGGAGGGCGATCTTACCAAACAGAAAGAGCCATATCCCGGATTCATGTTTCTGGCTTTCGAGTAAGGCCAAGGCCGCAGCGTATCTTTGTTCAGCTACCTGGTATTTTAGCTTTACCAAGATTTCCATGCCGTACATAAACGTATGTAAGTCCCTTTCTTCAAAATCATTTTTTAACCAGGATGTGAGGTAATGGGTTTGCTTGATGTGGGTATAAAACCAGCCGGTCACCATATCATACAAGGCTTGCCGGTTTACAAAGGATTTTTCGAGAAGCTGGGCCTGGAGTTGCTGTAAACACTCCTGGATTCCCTTTCCATTCCCCTGGGCAAGCTCGATCCGTAAAAGATAGAATAGGGCCAAATTTTCTATCTGGTACTGATCTTTTTCTCGGGCCTTGCGGATCGCTTCCAGGGCATAGCGTTCTGATTGGGCTAAGTTGGTTTTGAAATAGGCCAATTCCGCTCGGGCCAGATCGTCCATACCGCAGGTGCAGCCTGGCATGAGCGCGGATATATAGGGAACCGCTTGAGTAATCTCTGCAATGTACTGTTCCATATCTTTCTTTTCCGGTCCGTTGACCAGACAGATATGGGGGCTAAGACAGGCTGTAAAACCTCCTTTAAACGTATACTGAATTAAGGAACCGTGAAAGAACTCATAAGCCTGCTTAAAGTGCCAGGCAAAATCATAGCAGTTGGTATAAACGCAGGTGATCAGCCCCCAAAAACCCCGCATGACGTAATAGATGTATAAAATACCTATGGTGAATTCCGACGAAGGCAGGGATTCACCGATGCTTTTCATGGTTTTTAGAAAGGCAAGGATTTCATCAAATTCGTTAAGGCTGATCAGGAGCTTAATACGAATAACAAAGGCATCAATATAGCGATCATAGATATCCGAAGGAGCCCGCTCTAGGACCTCCATGAAAAAGGCAGCCGCATTAAAGGACATGACTTGAGGAAAGGAAAAACATATATCAAAAATAGCCTGGTAATTCCCGGTTCGCTCGTAATACGTAACCGCATCCATTTTTAAGTTGTGGTCCAGGCACCACCGGGCGGCTATGGTATATACCTCCTGCTTCTCTGACGCTGAAAGGATGCCCTGTTTTTCCTGTAAATACTCCAGGAATAAGTGGTGGATCCGGTAGCTGTTCTGATAGAAATCAAAGTAGATAAAAGAGTTGATCTGTTTCATTTCTTCAATAATTCCCGGATCAGCAGCCAGTTCATTGAGGATCGCCAGGGGCCAATGTTCAATGAGGGATAAACGGATGAGGTATTTCTGTAATTCCAGAGAAAGAGAGGTAAATAAGGCATATTCAATGAATTGGAAACTGTTGAATTTCATGGATGAGCGGACATACTCAATACCCCCGCTTTTTAAGGAGACCCCGGCAAGGTGTATGGCAAAGGCCCAACCTTCGGTGTCATGGTAAATGCCGGATGCGGTTTCCGGGGAGATGGGTATATTTTGGATACGATAATAGTCGATAATTTCCTGCTGGGTGAAACGGAGATTATCTTCGTCTATTTGGGCTAAGATGCCCTTGACCGCGAAACCTTCGATATTTATAGCTGGTTTAGTCCGGGAAATAAGAATGGACTTGATATGAGAGAAGGGGGTAGTGATGGTGCGTTCAATAAAACGTAACACGGTTTTTTCATGAATGAGGTGAAAATCATCGTACACAAATACGTATGTCCGATTCGAAGCAATATCTTCTTGGGGGACGATCATATACCGGTCAAACTGCCGTTCGGTTTCCGGAAACCCGATATCCCGCAGTTTATCGGCATTAGCCGTATCAACAAATGCCACTGCTTGGGTGAAATGCTCCCAAAACCGGGAGACCAGGTTATCCCGTTCGGAAAACTGTAACCAGACGGTACGGATCTTAAATTTATGCAAAAACGCATACACCCCTTGGGTTTTACCATACCCAACACCGGCAACTACGGTAACAATCGAGTACTGCAAAGCCGTTTTCAACAAACGGTCGATCCGGGGCCGCTCTAGATAGGGTTGATTATCTGGAACAATCGGCACATTGCTATGAAAGAAATATTCCTGCATACTTACCACCTTATGATAGGTTAACGGGAATTCAGGAAATCGCTGTACATGAAGCCTTTTTGGGCTGCTTTGGAGGAACTGCACCTTCCAAATGCTTTTAATGTTCTGTAACGCTTAAGCCCTTGGGGGGGTGGAAGGTTAAAGAAACTATCAGACCTAGAGGATAAGCCCCCTAAAACTCCTTCATGCGAGCGACTCGAACGCCCGTTACGTTATATGTTTGGCCTGTCCTTATCCTGGAGTAGACCTGTAGCAATGGCAATTCGTATGGCGTCTGCCCGGTTCACAGCACCAAGCTTACGGTACAAACAGGAGATCGTGTTTTTGACGGTATTAATCGACAGGGCCGCATTCTGGGCGATCTGTTCTCTGTTCAGCCCTTGGGAAAGGCTAAACAGAACCGCTTGTTCCCGTGGAGACAGGGCATCTAGAAGAGGCCCTGGATTCGCTTGCTGGTACCGGGTAGCTATTATCATAAGCTGCTTCCCATAGGTCGAAGCATGCCGCCGGATATTTTCGAGCCAGTCCCGGGGTATACTGCACGAGGGGGCTTTCAAGGCTGCACCAGCCAAAAGACCCATATCCATTCCCTGTTCGATAAAGGGCATATCCAGAGCATAGGGCAGGGCCAGTTGGTAAGCCGCTTCCAAAGCCCTGATAGCGTCTACTTGTGCACCCGTATGATACTGGCAAATCAGTTCCAGGATAGCCTTTTCTATTTTCCCTAATAAGAAATACTCAAGCCCATAGGAGCTTCTCTGGGTATGCAGCACATCAAGTACCCGGGAGTAGTTTTTTTGGGCCAGATAATACTGGGCCTGTACCAGGATTTCCATACCGTACATAAGGGAATGTAATTCCCCTTCTTCTAAATCCTCGGTTAACCAGGAGGCAGTCCGGGTACTTTGGCCTATCTGGATGTAAAACCACCCGCTCACGATATCGAAGAGGGTGTACCGATTTATGTATTCCCGGATATCTCGCTGGGCCTCTAAGCGTTTGAAGAGGGTCTGGATAGCGTCGGAGTTCCCCTGGTATATATGGATCCGTAACAAATAGAAAATGGCCCGGGTTTCAATTTCGTATTGCTTGCGGTTCTGCGCCTTGTACAGGGCCTGGTAGCCCAATCGTTCTGCTTTGGGAATATCCCCTTTGAAATAGGCCAGTTCTGCCCGGATGAGATCGTCCATACCATAGGTGCAGCCGTTCATAGATATGGATATATAGGGAACTATGGTGCTTATCGCCTGAAGATACTGGTCCAAGTCCGTTTTTTCGGTACCGTCAAACCAGCATGCATAAGAACCAAGGCTCATAATGGTAACTGAACCGTGCAGTTCATGGTTACTTAAGATGCTATAGTAATGGCCTTTTTCAAAATAGGGTACAAAGTCATAGCGGTGGGTATAGAGGCTGGAGATAAGCCCCACAAAGCCCAGGTTGTTGTAACAACCATAGAGGACCCGGTAGTTAAACTGAGAGGGAGGGAGGGTTTCAAAGTGTTGGATGATCTCCCCGAGCTTTTGGGTACATACTTCAAACTTCCTCAGGGTAAAGAGGAGCCGGGTATAGAGGATATAGGCAGAGGCGTTTTGAGTATAAGCTTCTGGGGGGGCCCGGTCCAGAATATGGAGCAAAAATTCCGCTATACGGTCTGACAAAGCCAAGGGAAAGGTATAGACCAGTTGGATCAGTTCTGTATAGGCCTGGGCTTTTTCATAATAACTTATAGCGTCCATTTTCAGGTTGTTCGCCGCGCACCACCGGGCTGCTTTAGCGTACACCGCTTGTTTTTCTTCCTCAGTCAGGCGTTGCTGGTGCCGGTTTAAATATTCCAAGAATAGATGATGGATCTGATAGGCATTCAAATAGATGTCATAGCGGATAAAGGACCCGATCCGTTCCATTTCCTGGATAAGGTTCTGATCCGGGGCCAATTCTATGAGGAGCGCCAGGGGCCAATGCTCAATGAGGGATAAAGTGATGAGGTATTTCTGTAAATCCTGCGATATGGAGGAAAATATCCCCTCTTCAATGAGGGTGAATATATTTGAACGCATAGAGGATCGTCCATAATCTGCCACGCTGTTCTTCTGTTTTAGAGACAGTCTGGCGAGCTGCAAGGCGAAGATCCAGCCTTCAGTATCATAATACAGATCCATCGCGGCTTGTGATGGCAGGGTAATACCCTGAAGCTGAAAATAATCGAGCATTTCCTGCGGGCTAAATCGCAGATCATCTTCGGTGATTTGCGTCAGCAACCTTCGGGCAAAGAAATTGACCGTATTAATGGCCGGTTTGGTCCGGGATATAAGGACAAAGGTAATATTCAGGAAGGGTATATTGAAGAAACGTTCCAAAAAACCCAAGACCGCTCTTTCGCGGAGGAAATGAAAATCATCATAGACAAACATATATTTCTTGCGAGGAATGCGGCTGTTCTGAATACTGGAGATAAACCAATCGAATTGCCGGTTGGTTTCCGGGAACCTGATGGTTTCAAGCTGAGCAGCCCGTTCCTTGTTGATACATGCCACTGCTTGGACGCAATTTTCCCAGAATCGCTCTGGATTATTATCCCGCTCTGAAAGTTGCATCCACACAGTATGATACTCCTGTGTCTTGGCAAACGAATACACCACATGGGTTTTACCATACCCTGCGCCTGCTACTACCATAACCAAAGGACTCTGTACTGCTTGTTCCAGTAACTGGTGCATACGGGACCGCTCTAGGTATATGCCGGTATCCGGACTTATGGGTACGTTACTATGAAAGGACTGCTCTTGCACTACTATATCCCCTTTCCTACTGTTTACTTAAAAGGCAATCCCCCGTGGATTTTTGGAACTGCTGCCTTAAAAAACGCAGGGTAGCCAAGCCTGAGCCTGAAACTACAAGTGCCAACTATTAGACCGCATAACCAAATTTTGGAACTGGCTTTTAATACGTGATTTTTTAAATTTTATTTTTTCTAATATATCTCTTTGTATCTTAGACATCCGTTTACTGGCGCCTACCAGGTACTTTCAAGTAAAAGCATTTTATGTTTTACTCGAAGATAATTTTATAATTATTATAATAAAAATAGAAGTATGTTAAGATAATTATATAAAAATTTTTCATAAGTCAAATCAAATTTGGATATTATGGTAAAAATAATGCCTCTGTACTATGATGAACCTATGACCAAAACCTCCTTGCCACCGGTGGATCTCATCAGAGAAGCCTTTCATTACCAGAGCCGTTTTGATGGTTCTACCATGGTGTTTAAGATTGATTTTCCCGTTACCCAAGATCCGGCTTTTTCCTATTTAATGAAGGACCTGGCCCTCCTCGCCCGGACTGGGTTCCGGGTGGTGATTGTGCCTGGCGCCAAAGAACGGATCGACGCGGTATTACAGGAATACAGGATTGTTTCACAGTACCGGAGGGAGAGCCGGATCACCACTGCTGCGGCGATTCCCTTTGTGGAGATGGCGGCCTTTGATGTGGCCACCCGGTTCATCACCGGCCTTTCAGCGGACCGGGTGGATGCGGTGATTGGGAATTTTGTCCGGGCTCGGGGGCTGGGGGTGTGTGAAGGGCTGGATATGGAAAACACCGGCACTGTGGACCGGATCCTGACAGACTCAATCAAGCGGGTACTCCAACTGGGGATGGTACCCATTCTCCCCTGTATTGGCTGGAGTCCTTCGGGGAAACCCTATAATGTGCCCAGCGATGAGATTGCCCTTTCCGCTTCCGGCGCCTTGGGAGCGGTGAAGCTCTTCATCATTTCGGTACATGAGGGTCTTCAGACTGGGGCCTATGCCATACCCAAGCATATTGAAGTAGGGCCAACCGGCCGTATTGTTCGCTTGGCCCCACCGGAAGTCGAGGCCATTCTGGAGACCAATGAACTGCTCCAGGGGCCGGGAACCGAAGACCGGCCTTTACAAGAACTCCGTTTGGCGCTGAATGCCTCTAAAGCCGGGGTGGAACGGGTCCATATCATCGACGGCCGGGAAGAAGGGGCTATTCTTCGGGAACTTTTTTCCAACTTGGGAGTCGGAACCATGGTATATGCCGACGAATACGAGGCCATTCGTCCTTTGAAAACCGCAGATATTCCCGGTATTCTACGGCTTATGGAACCCCTGGTGCAGCAGGGTAATCTGGTGCGGCGTACCCCAGAGCAGATCCAAGAAAAACAGGCGGATTATGTGGTGTTTGAGATTGACGGATCGGTTCACGCCTGCGGCTCCCTCCACCATTGGGGAGAAGGACAGGGGGAGATTGCCGCAGTGGCCACTGATCCGGCATATACGGACATGGGCTTGGGACGGCGTATTGTCCGTTGTCTCATTGACCGGGCCGTCAAACAGGATCTTCGCCGGGTTTTTGTACTCACCACCCATACCCATGACTGGTTCGAATTTCTAGGCTTTACGGAATGTTTTGTGGAAAGCCTCCCTGATCGCCGCCGCAAGCAGTACGACCGGATCCGGAAGAGCAAGATTTTTGCTTTGGATCTGTAAGGCAGCTATGGACTTTACCCCTTTCCATAGACATCATTGAGGGGCCTACCCTGCACCTATCAGGCGCAACATAGGCAAACTCTGAAAGGGGCTTACGCCTATGTAATTCCTTATACTATAAGCACTTAGACGGTTGTTTGATGATCCTGAAAGCAGGGTGTCTTCCAGGCTTTAAACACTGGGTCCGTGGTTCGAGTCTACGCGAGGGAGGGGTTGTCTAAAAAGAAAAGGCAGCTCCATTTTTGAAGTCAGTTTTAAAATTCGGTTAGTATGGACTAGGGTCCGATGAAACTGGCTTCTGAAAAAGCGGACGATCGTCTGCTTTTTCCCTTATATCTCAGGTTGCGGTTTCAAGATTTGACATTTTGAAACCCCTTCAATTTAATAACTCATGTTACGCAGAGGCCGCTTTCTCCGTATAGAGCGTAATAGGAGTTAAGCCCGGAAATCGGAGTTCCGCCGCGGTATTTCCACTTCACCCTAGAAAATTCCCCCAAGCCCCGGTAATTCAGCCTGAGAACAGATTAATTCGGTTCGCAGGGGAATTACCGGGGCTTTGAACCGCACTCATTCGGCTCGCAGGGGAACTATCGGGTCTCTAAGCAGCACTCATTCGGCTCGGAGAGGAATTATCCGGGCTCTAAGCAGCACTCATTTGACTTGGAGAGGAACTATCGGGGCTTTGAACCGCACTCATTCGACTCAGAGAGGAATTATCCGGGCTCTGAACTGAACTAGTTCCGCTCGGAGGGGAACTATCGGGGCTTTGAACAGTACTCATTCGGCTTGGAGGGGAACTATCGGGGCTTTGAACCGCACTCATTCGACTCGGAGGGGAATTATCCGGGTTCTGAACCCGGAGATCTGAGTTAAAAGCCGGGAAACCGGAGTTATTAACTCATGTTATGCAGAGGCCAATCTACGTATGGTGCGTATCATGAGTTAATAACAGAAAGGAGGAATCCTCCATAAGTCTACCTTCGGTGCAGCCAGGATACCGGTGGTAAAGTGATCGTAGGCCACCAAAAGACCGGCTCCCTTCATGCAGGCGCTGGATGAAAGGGCCTGTTGCTCCTGCAGTACAGCGTGCGAAGCCGTTTCAGGGGGTGTGCAAAAAATCAAGCGCTGCCTGACACAGACAGCTCGCCGCAGTGATAAGCACCGGATCATCCCATTGGAAATAAGGACTATGATGGATAAGCGGCGTCTCACCCTTTGCAATCCCCACAAAGAAAAACGAAGCCTTCACCTTTTCCGCAATATAGGCAAAGTCTTCCCCGGCCATGTTCGCCTCTGCTGCATCCCTGACCTTTTCCGGTCCGAGGATCTTTTTTGCTGCTTCCCGTACAATCCCCGTGGCCGCAGGATCATTAATGAGCGGGGGAAACCGTTTACATACCTCCAACGTATAGGAACCCCCGGCGGCTAAGGTAATGCCTTGGAGGATCCTTTCCATTTCTTGAGGGATAAAATCCCGTAGTTCCTTACTAAAGGTCCTGATAGTCCCTATCATCTGTACTTCCCCGGGAATCACATTATGGGTTTCCCCGCCTTGTATCATACATATCGACACCACTGCCGGATCGAGAGGATTCCTGCGGCGGCTCACAATAGTTTGAAACTGCAAGATAACCTCGGCGGCCATGACGACAGGATCCACCCCAAGATGGGGCAGCCCGCCGTGTCCCCCTCGGCCTTTGAGGATAATGCGGAATTCGTCGGGGGAAGCCATGACCGGTCCGCTTTTAACCCATACCATACCTTCGGGTATTTGCCCCCAAAGATGACAGCCGAAAGCCGCATCAACTTGGGGATTTTCCAAAATACCTGCCTGGATCATCCTTTGGGCGCCTCCTACGGTTTCTTCTGCAGGCTGGAACATCAGTTTTATTGTACCGGGAATATGGGCCTTTAATTCAGAGAGGGCCATAGCCGCCATCAACAGTCCTGCGGTGTGTCCATCATGTCCGCAAGCGTGCATAATACCCGGACGCTTTGATTTGTATGCCACATCCGTGGCTTCATTCACCTCTAGGGCATCCATATCTGCCCGCAAGAGCACTGTTTTACCGGGTTGTTTTCCCCGGATAATACCCAGGACCCCGTTTCCCGCGATGCCCTGGCGGGTTTCGATCCCATATTCCTTGAGGGTATCTACCACCAACCTTGCAGTTTCCACCTCTTGTTCAGAAAGTTCAGGGTATTGATGCAGGTGATGACGAATGGCTACCCCTTTGGGGTAATACTTTTCTATACAGCGCTTGATCTCATCAGAACACATGATTCCTCCAACTGGTATAAAAAACCGGTCTGTCCTTTAAAAAGAGTGTCTCAAAATCTGACCTTTTGAAACCGCCTCGTTATACTATTCGTTATTATGAGCAGGATGTCTATTCGGTAGGAGGGTACTGCCTGAAAAACGCCTCTTCATGGAACCTATCCCTTACTGGGCCCTGAATACCCATGATTGGCGGCGTTTTGGTAGAAGGCAGGGGAAACGCATAGAAAACCTTAGAAGCAGGGGGATTTCTCTCGATCCCGTAGTCCCTGCTCTTTGGCAGGTTTCTCTCGGTTTATCCGGGACAGGACGCAGCTGCCAAGGTTTTTATGGCCTCTCCCGTAATCCGGTAGGCGGTCCATTCCTTCAGGGGAAGCGCCCCCTGACTCAGGTAAAACCCAATAGCAGGCTCATTCCAATTCAGACAGGCCCACTCCAGGCGTCCGCAGTTCCGTTCCACTGCTAATCCTGCAATGAAAGAGAGCAAGGTTTTGCCAATTCCCCGGCCCCGCAGTTCTGGTTTGACAAATACGTCTTCTATATAGATACCCGGTTTTCCCAAGAAAGTAGAAAAGTTATGAAAGAACAGGGCAAACCCTGCAGGAACCCTGGCGTATTCACCGATGATCACTTCTCCTTTGTTTTCCTCAAAAAGGTACTGCCTGAGCCTTTCCTCAGTGGCCTCAACCTGATCCTCTAAGTGTTCGTACGCTGCCAATTCCCGGATAAACTGTAGTATCAGCGCACTGTCTTGGGGTTCAGCAAACCGCAGTTGGATCTGCCCATTACTATACACGTACCCGCTGTTCCTCATCCTATCTTCCTCCTAGTAGTACCGACACATCCTCTTGCCATTGAACCTCATAATACTCTATGGTAAGCCTATGGATCAATATAAAGGAACTATCCTGGTTACCTTGCCAGCGGATCGGGTGCCGCCGGATATAGAGAAACAGCTCCAGCAGGCAGGAGACGGCCGGGATGTACGGATTAGAACGGATACTACCACATTAGAACCGGACCTTAATACCGTAGAAATTCTCATGGGTTTTGTACCGTGGCATTTACTCCCCCGGATGCCTCATCTGAGGTGGGTACAGCTCTGGTCTGCTGGAGCGGACGGGCTGCAACAGTATCCTGAATTAAAGGATCGGCCTTTCAAGGTAACATCCACCTCTGGAATACACGGACAGCAGTTAGCAGAGCATATTTTTGGCTTGCTCTTGGCTTGGAACCGGCGTTTTCCCGCGATTTTTGCCGCGCAAAGCCAGCATGAGTGGCGGTATGTTACAGCTGAAGAAACCGCAGTGCTCATGGGAAAAACCATGCTCATCCTGGGTTATGGCGTCATAGGGAAAAAGACCGCCCAGGTTGCCCTGGCCTTTGGGATGCGCGTTATTGCCTTGCGCCGTTCGGTTCCTGAAGTCCCAGAGCCGGGAGATGTACGGATCGAATCCATCAGGAACTTACGCGCCCTGCTCCCTGAAGCGGATGTGGTGGTGAATATCCTTCCGTACACCCAAGAGACAGCCCATATCATCGGTGCAGCAGAACTGGGGGCTATGAAGCGGACAAGCCTCTATGTCAACGTAGGCCGAGGACCTACCACCGATGAAAAAGCCCTGATTGAGGCTCTGCAGACAAAACGCATTGCCGCTGCTCTCTTGGATGTTACCGAGATCGAGCCTTTACCCCGGGATTCTCCCCTGTGGGACTTGGATAATGTCATACTCACCAGTCACTATGCAGGGTTACACCCGGATTATAGCGCCCTGGCCATGGAGATTGCCCTGGATAATCTGGGGCGGTATATCCGAGGGGAACCGTTGCGCAATCTGGTAGATAAGCATCAAGGTTACTAAATAACGTGAGTTCGATGAAATACTAAGGGTCTGTGAAGGAACGCTCATTTTTACGAATTATTCGGATCCTTGAGTATCAATTCGCGTAAGTGCGGACGAAAAGACCGGCGGACTTTTTGCTCTTGGTCGAACACGTTATTAATGGTTCCCATGCAGCGCCCGCTTCCTTTTCTCCGTCAGGCCGTATATGCGGCGGAGCGGGACGAAATGCCCCGCTGCCCTCTTTTCGCCGTTAAGTCATCTATACGGCGCGCGTGGATGTATATACGAAAGCGTGCGTATATACGTAGTTATGCACAATAGTGCCTAAAATTTTGTTAATATTTTATACAAGAAAGGATTGACAAGATTTTATTGATGGAATAGTATTATAGGAATTATTTATAGAGAGAACTTATGACAATATTTTACTTTACGGCAACTGGAAATAGTTTATTTGTAGCCAAAACAATAGGTGGAAAATTATATTCGATTCCACAACTTCTAAAAGGCAGGTACTTCAACTTTGAAGATGATATTATTGGTTTTATTTTCCCGATTTATGGTTTTGCTTTACCAAGAATTATCAGGAAATTTCTTGAAAATATAAAGTATAAATCAAATTATACCTTTGCTATAGGAACTTATGGAAATATGCATGGTTCATGTATGAATAATCTTGTAAAATATTTTACAAAAAGGGGCTGGAAATTAAATTATGCGGATACTATTTTAATGGTTGATAATTATCTGCCGATTTTTGAAATGAGTAATCAATTACAAATAATGCAAGATAAACACATAGATGAACATTTGAAAACTATTGTTAACAATATCAATATTAAAAAAGCGTATATTCCTAAAACAACGATCAAGGAACGAATATTTACAACATTAGCTCAAATATTCGTTTCAAGATTTATTAATAAAAAATCAGCATAAGAATATATAATCAATGAAAAATGCAATAAATGTGGAACTTGTAGCAAAGTATGTCCAACTGGAAATATTGAAATAAAAGATAAAGTTATTTTTGGAAATATTTGTGAATCTTGTTATGGTTGTGTACATATTTGTCCGCAAAATGCCATTCATTTAAGGGCGTAGCCCTTTTGGGGTTTAATACCCCGCCCCTTGGGGCGCTTCTTACTGGGGGTGCGGGGGATTTGTTCCCCCGCATACACAAAGCCTTCAAGAAGAAATCTTCGA
>JAITAI010000022.1 GCA_031284195.1 Treponema sp. | reverse complement strand
AAAGAAAGCGGTCCGGCTTCTGCGGACCTCTGGTTTTCTGGAGCGCCTGGGGGACCATATTACCAATATATGCGAAGGTATTATTTACATGGTAGAAAGTACCCACGAAGAACTCAACTGAAGGCAGGCAAGGGCCAAACAAGGTCTTGACGTCTAGGTCTCCAAGTGTGGACGTCGGCTCTTAGAGGGTCAAAGGCGGTTCTCAAAGCGGACCTGGCGGGTATGGTATTGCTCTATGGACGAGGTGTGGTAGGAAGTTCATATAGCAATTATACGAAAGCGTTCGTATATACCCAAGTTATGCGTAATGCCGTTAAATTTTTTTGAGAAATTTATATAAAAGCATTTGACAAATTATTTAAAGTAATATACTATAAAGGTCTTAGTTGAAAGGTGCTTGACAAAAGGAGAATTTTTATGCATAATACAACACAACAACCAACAACCAACAACCAACAACCAACAACCAACAACCAACAACCAACAACCAACAACCAACAACCAACAACCAACAACCAAATGATAATACCCAAGTAAGTTTTGTCAAGAGGGTTTTACCCAATCGTTGTGGTAAAAGAGCATACAGAGAGGTTCTGTATGCTCTTTAGCTCCATAACATTTTTAATAGGTTTCCTCCCGATTGTATTGTTCATATATTATTATTGCCCTACGCTTAAAGCAAGAAATAACCTGCTTCTTTTATCAAGTCTAGTTTTCTACGCATGGGGAGAACCAAGGCATATTTTGGTGATGTTATTTTCAATAGCTATAAATTATCGAATAGGTATATTACTCGGTGATGTAAAAATTAACAGGCGGGGTGTTCTTGCCGTAGGTATACTTATTAATATCTCTTTATTATTCTATTTTAAGTATTTTATCTTTTTTGAACGTGTAATTAATAAAATATTCAGAGTTATTGATTATCCACAATTTCAACTGCCACTTTTGAATATTGCATTACCAATAGGTATTTCATTCTATACATTTCAGTCAATTTCATATTTGGTTGATGTATATAAAAATCCAGTGTTGATTCAAAAAAATATTTTAGATCTTGGATTGTATATATCATTTTTCCCGCAGTTAATCGCGGGACCTATTGTAAGGTATCATGATATAAACGAACAAATAAAGGAACGCAGCCATTCTATAAATTTATTTGTATCCGGGATAGAAAGATTTATAATAGGACTTTCTAAAAAAGTACTTATTGCCAATACTATGGCGATGACCGCTGATAGAATTTTTGTATTACCGTCAAATTCGGTTCCTTATTATTATCTTTTTCTTGGAATAATTTGCTATACATTTCACATCTATTATGATTTTTCTGGTTATTCCGATATGGCAATAGGACTTGGAAGAATGTTTGGCTTTAATATATTGGAAAACTTTAATTATCCATACATTTCAAAGACAATAACAGAATTTTGGCGGCGTTGGCATATTTCGCTTTCAAGCTGGTTCAAAGATTACCTCTATATACCATTGGGAGGAAATAGAAAAGGAAGAAAAAGAACGACAATAAACCTATTCATTGTATTTTTTACAACCGGATTATGGCATGGAGCTGAAATTAATTTTGTTCTTTGGGGATTAGGCCACGGGTTGTTACTTTTTTTTTGAAAAAACGTTTGGGGAAAAAGTCGGTTCACTAATAAAAAATAAATATCTAAAAAACGTCCTGGGACATGTATATACGATGCTTTTTGTCGTTGTATTATGGGTATTTTTTAGACTTGGAATAAAAGAAAGTCTAGGTTTTTTTAAAGAATTGGTTACGATCAATTATGGGAACGAAAATATCGTTTTCTTGCTTAATAGCATGATTGATATACAATTTATTATTTGTTTTATTTTTGCGATTGTTTTTATTTTTCCTGTTTATAAAAAAACGGCGGTACTACAGCCGTTAATTTTTATCGGCATTCGATACTGCGTATTTATTATATTGTTAATATTATCAATTTGTTCGCTTGCGTCAAATTCGTATAATCCATTTATTTATTTTAGATTTTAGGCGGCTTATGAAAAAATTAAACTTACTATTTATCTGTTGTTTTTTAATAATCATTTCACTTCCACTTATCTTTATGGATCATGAGACTACTGTTTCAGAAAAAGAGAATAGGGTTTTGGCAGTTCTCCCAAAATTATTACTAAAAGAAAGAGATGGAAAAATTGAAATTGAAAACATTAGAGATATCCCACAGTCATTTGACAATTATATTAATGATCGCTTTGGTTTCAGAAATAGCATTATTTCGCTGGTAAATAATTTTAATAAAACATCAAAAATAATTGATGGACACGTGGTTAAAGGTAAAGATAATTGGCTTTTCTATTCAAGACCTGATGACGGTAATAATATAGGCGATTTTTTCAAAGTCAATTTATTTACCGATGCTGAAATAGAACAATTTATTGAAAATATCAGAAAAAGGCTTGAATGGTGTAATAAAAATAATATCAAATTTATTTTTTTGATCGCCCCCAATAAACACAACGTATATCCAGAATATTATCCTTTTGTCCGGCCAAAAGGCATTACCAGAACTGGGCAGGTTATGGCCCACCTGCCGATTGATCTTAAGGATACTATCATTTATCCGCTTGATTATATAACCAAGAATAAAACACATGATATTCCTTTGTATTTTGAAACAGATACACACTGGAATATGGGGGGAGCGTATTGCGCATTTCAGATACTATCTAATCATTTTAAACAACTATTTCCGGATATAAATTTTCAAGAAATTCAATTTATTACCGATATAGGTTTTGATTCTTCCGGGGATATAGTAAAAATGCTTAATTTGGAAAATTATGGAAAGAGAACTATCCCGAATATACGTCCTGTGGCAGGGTGGGATTCATATTATGAATATATAAAAAACGAAGGCAAGAATGGTATTATTACAAATAATAACGATCAATTATTACCAAAGGCTATAATTTTTAGAGATTCATTTTTTAGCGCATTGGAACCGTTTGTTTCAACTCAATTTTCCTCTGTTGAATATAATGGGAGATGGTTTAATGAAGCGGATAAGAATTATATACTGGAAAATAAACCGGATATAATAATATGGGAAGTTGTTGAAAGAAGTATATCGGGTATACCATATTCAATATGGAATTAAAATTATCAACAATTTTGTATTAAAATTATAAAATCTCTGTGTCCTTTAACATGAGCATCTTCGATAACATCGTCTGTGGCTCCCGGATACAGGGTCAACGGGACAAGGGCTTCCTTGCCGAACTGGTGGAGACTTCCTTGGTAAAAGCCGCGCTCCATTCCTCCGGCACAGTTTGCCAGCCCTGGTCTTTGCTATGCAAAGCCCTTATTTGGACTGGCAAACCGTCGTGTACACGTCGGAATGTTATGTGCAATGCACCTTAAACTGTTTGGATGATTATGGAAAATAAATATGAATAAAAATTTCTGTAAACTATATGCAAAACATAGCTGAACCTGTTTAAAAGAAGTAAGTACAATAGTATTTTGAGTTTCCAGATATGCCCAAAATTCCCAAAAAATGCAAATCTTTGTGAAAAATCATTTCATGAAAAATAAAATGATTTCATTGTATGAAAAAATATACAGTTTTATATTTTTATGGTAAATACTCTCGAATATCCCTTGAGTTTTCGTCATTTTTATTATATACTGGAAAAATGAAGTTAGTATTTGGGTAATATATGGAGATTATTGTTTTGGATAGTGCTTACAAACATGGGGTGTCAAGGCAAAGTATTGATTCTTGTTTGTTTAATTTCAGAAGTGATATGGTGCTTGATGATCCTCCACCCAAACGTTTGTTTGTCGGTTTTGATCATTTGGGAAACGCATTGGAAATAATAGCTGTTGAGGATGTTGAAAGTGATTGTTTAGTAGTTATTCATGCAATGAAATTAAGAAAACAGTTTTACCATTTATTGGAAGGGGGCAATTATGAACTATGACAACATCACGGTTGAGAACGAAGTGAACGCTATAGTAACCGCAGTAGAACAAGGGAAATTACGTCCTGCTACAAAAAGGGAATCCATGGCTGTCCGGCTTGCGGCGTTGAGTAATATTGTTCACGAATTACAGGTTATTGTAAAAAATGACAAGGAATTATCCACGACAACAAAAACGTAACAGTAATATAAAAGATATTATGAGAATATGCAATTTGTAATATTATAAGAAAATTATACAAATAATGATATACGGGCGCACTGCGCCTAACAGGGCTGTTTACGCGTAGACTCGCAAAGCGGGTCTGACGGGGTTAAAGCCCCTCGGCCTCCGCAACGGCTAGGTCATTTTGCTACGATTCATTCCACGCCGTTGTTCCGGCACATTTTGCCAGCTCTGGTAGCGTTCCTGCGGAACGATGCTTTACCAGGAAGGCTATCGGCATATATACCACCGTAAAGCCCTTATTCACACCTGGTAAACCGTTATCGAACCACAGGTTCGCTACAGTCAAAACGATACAGCCTCTTCTGCGTATTTCAGTTCCTTAAACAACTACTCTATTCCCGGCTACCTTAAGCTCAAGTCGCAACTCCTTAAGCAACAGCCCCCCTTTACTTCCAGCTTCCCACGCTCTATCACCTGTATCTTCAGCGTCTCTTCCTGCACCACATATATCCCCCCGCCACTGTTCCCGAACCTACCACTGTAATACCTCTCGCATATACTTGAAGGCCGATGAGAGGCGGGTTTTCTTCTAGGTGATATTTGGTTTCAGATTCTTTCCCTTCCCTTTAGTAGAGGAGGGGATTCATTTTGAGACTTCTTAAGCGTACTAGGGCCCTACGCAAGGGTTCTATCGACCCCTTGGTTATCATAGGACTTCCCTCTTAGATACGCATTTCCCGGTTAAAGGGTTTACCTAGGGCCGCAGGACTCATGTGCTGGTTCTTCCGGGCGAAGGCAAGCACCACGATGACCGTAAGGTAGGGCAACATCACCGCAAATTCATAAGGAAAATTGATCCCCTGTCCTTGTATAGCCAACTGGAAAGACTGGGCAAGGCTGAAAAGGAGGGCTCCCCCCATGATCTTCACCGGGCTCCAATGGCCGAAATAGACCAGGGCGACGGCTATGAAACCCCGACCGGCAACCATGGAATCGCTGAACATCTTGGCTTGACATAAGGACAGGTAGGCTCCGGCAAGCCCGGCCATAGCGCCCCCCACTGCGAGGGCCTGGTAACGCACCTGGTTAACGTGGATCCCAATCGAATCCGCTGCCCGGGGATAGGTGCCCACTGCCCGAACCTGGAGTCCCCAGGGGGTTTTGAAGAGGAGGTACCAGGTAAGGGGAACCATGAGGAAGGCCAGGTATACCAGGATGTTATGGTTAAAGAGGATCGGCCCCAAAACAGGGAACTGGGAAAGGAAGGGGATGGGAGCTGCGCCGATACCTGGCACGCTCTGGGTCCCACCGACAAAATGCCGAAACAAGGTGCCTGCAGTACCTACGCCGAACATCTGTAAACCGATACCGGCAATCCCCTGAGGGGCCCGGAAGCTAACCACTGCGACGCCGAAGCATAGCCCTAAGAGGGCACCGGCAGTAGCGGCAGCAATAAGCCCCAGCAGGTTAAAGACCCCGGGAGTAGCCCCACCGTGGCCTACCATATAGGGGATGAAGATACCAATGAAGGCGCCTATAGCCATGACGCCTTCGCAACCGAGATTGAAGATCCCTGCCCGCTGGTTCACCACTTCACCCAAGGCGGCAATCAAGAGGGCTACTGAAAAGGGTACGCTCAGGGAAAGGATGTTGATGATGAAGTTCATGTCAAGACCTCCTTTTTGCCGATTATGGCTTGATAGCTGCGCCAACAACGTTCCATGAGATAGGGGTTGGCCACGATCATCTTAGCTGCCACGATCACCAGGATGATGATCCCCTGCAATACCTGCACCATGTTGGCAGGGACCCCCACCATCCGCTGGGTCATGTCCGCTCCTACGATGAGCAGGCCAAAGAAAAACGCCGCGGGGATGATTCCGGCAGGATGGAGTCCTCCGAAGAGGGCCACCACAATACCGCTGAACCCATACCCACCGGTGATGCCTTCAATGGCCCGGTGATGCACTCCGGCAATCTCTACAGCCCCTGCAAGCCCTGCCGAGGCGCCGGAAATCCCAATGGAGATGATCATGTACTTGGCCACGTTGATACCACCGTATCGAGCCGCCCGATCCTGAGCGCCGGCAGCGCGCATTTTGTAGCCAAAAGCGGTTTTCCACAGGAGCAGAAAAACCACTACTGCGAGGACCAGGACGATAAATACCCCTGTATGGAGGCGGGTTCCCTGGATGATCCGGTCGAGCCAGATTGAACGGGTTAAGCGCATAGACTGGGGGGTACCGCTCCCCATAGTAAGCTCTGCGGGGTCAAGCAGAGGTCCCCGGAGGCAGAACGTGTACAACTGGGCCGCGATGTAGTTGAGCATCACCGTGGAAAGAAGTTCGCTCACCTCCAGTTTTGCCTTGAGGAAACCAGGGACCAAGCCCCAGATTCCGCCTCCCATGCATCCGGCTAGGATGACCAGGGGCAACAGCAGAGGCCGCGGCAAATCCGGCAGAAACAGGGCAGTGGCAGTGGCGGCGAGAATACCCATCCCCATCTGCCCCTCAGCCCCGATATTGATGATCCCGCTTCGGTAGGCCACGGAAATACCCAAGGCGATGATGGAGAGGGGGATGGCCCTAAGCATGACCTCCGCAATGAGGGACAGGTTTTTCAGCGGCTCCGTGAGGATCACCCGATAGACCCGCAAAACATCCGCGCCTATGGCCATGAGGACCGCTGCGGCCATAAGCATCGCCACTAGGGCTGCTAGTATGATGATGGCGGCTTGGTAAGCGACTTTAAACTGTTTTGACATCTTTTACTCCTGCCATGAGCATACCCAGATTTCGCCGATTCGCTTCTTTACGGTCTAGGATCTGCTGGATATGGCCTTTAAAAATCACCGCAATACGGTCTGAAAGGTTCATGATCTCCTCTAATTCCTCAGAAATCAGCAGAACCCCGATTCCCTCTCGCCGTTTTGCCAGTAATTGCTTGTGAATAAATTCCGCTGCGCCGAGGTCAAGCCCCCGGATGGGATAGACCGCGATGAGGAAGCGGGGGTTCCGGGTCAGTTCCCGGGCGAGGATGACCTTCTGAATGTTCCCCCCTGAGAGGGCCCCTGCGGCCACTTGGGTACTGGGACTGCGGATGTCGAATTGCTGTTTAAGGGTTTCCGCAGTGGTATTGATGACCTGCTGTTTGAGGAAACTATGACATGAATAGGGTTCCCGGGCCACATCCTTGAGGATGAAGTTCTCTTTGATGGAGAAACTGGGGACGATCCCTTCGACATTGCGCTCTTCGGGAATATAACCCATGCCCTTCCCGATGACATAGGCCGATGAGGTGTTACCCAGGCCGGTATTGAAGAAGGTAATGGTACCGGACTCTATCTTCCGCAGGCCGTTGATAGCTTCGGCGAGCTCTTTCTGCCCATTGCCGGAAACCCCGGCCAATCCCACAATCTCCCCGGCTCGGATTGAGAGGTTGAGCTGGTTCAAAGCAAGAAACCCCCGGTCGCTTTTCACGCAGAGGTCTTTAATCTCCAGCACCGGCTCGCCAGTACAGGGTTTTTCAGTGTTCTGGGGAAGCTCCACCTCGTGCCCGGTCATGAGCGCGGCAATATCTGCCGGCGAATGGTCTGCGGTGTTCCCTTCAAACACCACGGCCCCGTGGCGGAGAATCGTAACTTTGGTAGAGAGGCTCTTGACCTCTTGGAGCTTATGACTGATGAAAATGAGGGAGAGTTCCTGGGTCATCCGTTTCAGCAGGGCGATAAGCTCATCCGTTTCCTGGGGGGTGAGGGCGCTGGTAGGTTCATCAAGGATGAGAAACTTCGCCCCTAGGCACAGGGTCTTGACCAGCTCAACCCGCTGCTGTTCTCCCACGGAAAGCTGCCAAATATACGCATCTACATCCACAGGCAGGCCGTAACGCTGAGAGATATCCTCGATCCGGGATCGGATCATGGCCGTATTGAGTTTGAGGGGATTCCAGGCCTGCCGGTATCCCAAAGCAATGTTCTCCAGCACGGTCATGTTGGGAACGAGCATGTACTGTTGATGGACCATCCCCAATCCTGCGGCAATGGCGTCTTTTGGGGTATGGAACCGTACTTCCTCATTATTGATGAGGATCCGGCCCTCATCGGGCTGGTACAATCCCATGAGGATGTTCATCAAGGTGGTTTTTCCTGCGCCGTTCTCCCCTACTAGGGCAAGGGCCTCGCCCGTTCCCACGCTCAAGGAAATATCATTACTCGCCAGGATGCCGGGAAACCGTTTGGTAATGTGCTCGATACGCAGACTGGTAATGCGTCCACTATAAGAATCCATGGGTAGTACCTCACTTATAAGCTAGTGGTCTAAGTTATGGCTACTATAAAACCCAGGGAATTACTGTGTCAAGATAAAGTACCGCACATGTAAGCATATTTATGCAAATACAATGCAGTTACCCTCATAAATATGCAAACCGGAGTCTCTGCGCTACCTGGTTTCCCGTTTATCAGGTATAGTATAATCGTGTTCGTATGTACGGCGCGGTCATACCATTTTTGTGTAAAGCACGAAATGGCATAATAGAATTGGGTCCCGTAACTTGCGGGCAAACTGGTTTACTGCCTGACCCCACTTCCGGCTAGGCCCCTCTTCAGGTTCCGCTCAAGCCTGTGGTTCACCGACGTTCTCCTGCTGCTTAGCTCTATCTCCTGGTGAATCTGCAGCGAACCCTTCATAAAAGAGATGATCCGCTGGTTCCCTTAGGATTTCGATAGAGACGGGGAGGTCCCGTTTCATTTTTCCGCAAAACCCGCAAACGTCCCGGACCGAATTTTCCGATAGGGCATGGTACAGTTCTGCGCGCAGCGCCTTCCGGTTTTGGTACGAAACGCCCTTCACCCTATCCATCGCCGCTCTCAACCGGTCCTGCACTCTTCGATGGTTAAGGTCTTTCACGAGGTCCTGCTAGAGTTTGGACCCGTCGTGTTGTTCGCCCATGTCCAGTCCTATCTCCAGTGCCACCTATACCGCTTTTGTGCGTACCGAACCCTCCTTACTGCCTTCGACTTTCGTATTACCCCATTCCCGGTAATACCCTTGTTGCGATGCAACTTCCGGTCTTTAGCGTTTCCTGGGTTTACCTCTGAACCTTGGGTATTTTAAGCAGTGAGGGGTTAAGTCTCGGAAGGGCGCTCCTTTATTCGCGGTAGTCCGCGACGTGCTGTTTTTTACCCTGCTGCCATGGGGTTTTTAAGATGCTCCCTTTCCAGGTAACTTTGAACCTGCAAAAACCCAAGATGGTGAGTATGGTAAAATACAAAGGAGTAAAGGCCACTTGTATGAGGTAGATCGTCCTTTTGGGTGGGAAGGCGGATCCGAACAGTCTGAGGGTAGCCAGGGTATTCATCATCATAGCAAGCAGTACCGCCGCACTCAGAGGCCATAGAGAAGGAATGATGGGCAGTACGAATAAGGCGAGGATACCCATAGAAATGGTGATCATCAGCACCCGGAAATTAAACCGGGTGGCAGGATCAGGGCTGAACAAGCCTCCGTTGTTCCAACGAAGGGCCTGGTTCGTAAAGTCCTCCCAGGAATGTTCTACCCCGGTCATAACAAAAACCTCTTTACCAAAAGCTGAACGAATCTGATAAGCAGAACAGTCCCGGAGCCGGGCAATGAGGGCCGCATCTTCGGTAGGAGAGACCGGCACCGTAGTATATCCCCCAATGGATCGAAGCGCCTCCTCCCGAAGGATGAGGTTATTACCGAACCCTCCTCCAGCAGCCCCAATACCGGTAGACCCTGCAAGATACATATACCGTACTGCATGATCGAAGCATTGGTACTGGTACAGGAAGCCCGGTTCCTGGGAACATTTAAACACCGGTCCAATGGTAAGCCCTACCTGGGCATCCCCCATCCGAGTCAGCATGGAACGGATCCACGTTGGTGGCACTTGGCAGTCCGCATCGGTAAAGAGGAGGAATTCCCCGGATGCCGCGGCAATGCCCTTCCCCAAGGCATACTGTTTGTAGTTTGGCCCGGGGTTCTCCTGCAAAGTGATAATCTTAACCTTTCCTTCAGGAAAAGTCCCGGCAAATTCCCAGAGGATCTCCGGGCTTGCATCAGAAGAACGATCATCAATAAAGATAAACTCAGCCTCTGGATACCCTTGTACCGCAAGGGTGTGAAGCAGATCAGGCAAACAGCGCTGTTCATTATGAACCGGGATAATCACCGAAACCCTGGGGAGTACTGCCTGGGGTGTAGTTCCCCTTGGGAAAAAACCCTGAGCGCAGACCCGTCTATCCCGTTGCCATGCCACCCAAAGCCCGATCATCAGGGCGATATGGAGCCCTATAAAGACCAGGGCAAAACCCACCCGGAACAGCCCATACCAAAGCTGGATCATCATGGATGTGGAGGTCCGCATCCTATGTCCGTTCTAAAGGCCATGCCTTCAAAGCTGATTGCCCCCATGCCCTGGTATGCCCGTTTCCAGGCGTCTTCTGGGTCAGTACCCCAGGCAGATACTCCCAGAACCCTGCCTCCCGTGGTGTACAGTCGAGCATTTTTTCCCTTGTTTTCTTTTTTTTCCGCTCCAGCGATGAAAAGCAGGGCTCCGGTTTGGGAGAACCCTTCCTGATCCAGACTGATGGGATAACCGGTCTGGTAAGAACCGGGGTAACCTGCGGCCACTGCAATGGGGGCGCAGACCGCGCCTGCCTTCCAGCGGAGGGAAAAATCCCGGAGCCTTCCTGTCAGGATGGCATCACAGAGTTGGGTAAGATCAAAATCCATCAGGGGGACTAGGGCCTGGGTTTCCGGGTCCCCTAAACGCACATTGTATTCCAGGAGGGAACAAAGGGTACCCTGGACCATAAGGCCAAAGAAGATGAACCCCCGGTAATCCATGCCTTCCTGTTCCATACCCCGGAGGCTTGGTTCCAAGATGAAACGACGGAAGTCCTCTGCAGCGGCCACGGAGAAATCCAGAACCGGCGCGATGGCCCCCATACCACCGGTGTTCGGCCCCTGGCCGCCTTCAAAGCGGCGCTTGTGATCCCGGGCGGCAATAAAGGGCAGGATAGTTCCGGGTTTGCCCGGTACCACGCTCACCGCAGCCAAAACCGATACCTCATGTCCTAAAAGAAATGCCTCCAGGACCACTGCCTTCCCGGCATTTCCCAGGCTGCCCTCCTGCATAAACGATGTCAGGGTTACTTCTGCCTCAGCATACTGCTCCGCGATAAACACCCCTTTCCCTCCAGCAAGGCCATCTGCCTTTATGACAAGGGGATGATCCGTCTGTTTAAAATGTTCCGCTGCATAGGCCAATGCCTGGGCATAATCCGAAAAGCTCCTGCTCTGGGCAGTACGGACCCCGTACTTTTCCATAAAAGACTTGGAAAAGACCTTGCTTCCCTCAAGCCGGGCAGCGTTTTTATCTGGTCCGATGATGGCTAAACCACCGGAACGAAACCGGTCAACCATACCTGCTGTCAAAGGTGCTTCAGGGCCTACCACGGTAAGGGCGATCCCTGTCTGCCGGGCAAAAGCACATAGGGCTTCCTGTCCTTCTGGGGAAGCGATAGTTCCAGGGATCCGCAGGTTTTCGCATTTTGATTCGGTTTCAGTACCCCCGTTTCCCGGGGCCACGTATACCCGCTTGACCCTTTCTGACTGGGCTAATTTCCACGCCAAGGCGTGTTCCCTGCCTCCAGAGCCGATGACTAATAGTTTCATATCCCTGTCCTTTGCTGTATCCATTGTACCTCAATGGACATGGGCATTCAATGGGCAGCGTTGCTTCATTAAAAATGTTACCCAAATGATATAAGTCGGTGTATTACAAGCAATTAGGTGAAGAGCTAATTCGATACTGGATAAAGAGGTACCAAGAGGTTAAAAGACCATCAGAAATCCCCAATAGACATATTGTAACTCTAAGTCTATACAGGACTTAGAGTTACTCATGGTAACATTTCAAAATGAGGCATTTCGTGGCCTTCCTTAACCGACACTCTACCGGAGAAGTATTTTTGAAGTGCAACGGACAGGCTGCTTCCCAAAAGGGCTTTACGGACAGTGGTACATCGAGTTCACCTTAGACAAGGCCGCGGCCCAGGACTGTAAAGCGATACCAACGGCCACCGAAGCATTGAGGGAGCCCTTGGCCCCGTAGGTGGAGATGGATACCCTGCCCAGAGAAGCATCAGCAGCAGCCAGCGCCTGGGGACTTACCCCTAATTCTTCGGAACCGACGATCAGGGTAGCCTGGAGGGGGAAGGTAAAATCCTCAAGTTCGGTTCCGCCAGTTTCCAGGGCAAAACAAGGGCTTTCAAAAAAAGGAGCACTTTCAAGTCCCTTCTCTGGAGAAAGCCGTTCCCAAGCCAAGACCGAGACACAACCCATAGCGGTCCGTGCTGCCCGGGGATGATTCGGATCCGCACACCAGGGAGAGAGGAAGATGGTTTCCACCCCGAAAGATTCAGCGGTACGGAATATGGCCCCTACATTGAAGGGGGAACGGATATCTTCGAGGTAGACCCTCATCCCTGGGAAACAACGCCGTTTCTCTGGGTCAAGCCTGCCGGTGTGGTCGATAAAGTCCCAATCCGCAGGAGACTGGCCGGTTTCTGCCAGAAGGATATGCCGAATCGTATTAAGGACACGGCTCAGGTCTTGCCGGTGTAGGGGGGATCGGGTTTTTAAGGTTCTGTAGGCATCATTGAGGGCCCGGGTAATCCCCGGAGCAAAGCCGGGATCGAGTATCAGGAGTTCCAGGATATGGACCAGATACCCGTAGTCTTCGGCGGATAAGTCTATGCCCAGGCTCAGCCGGTATTCGGCTTCACCAAAGATTTTTGCTATTTTACGCAATCTAAGGGAAGGGGGAAACTTTTCCAGTTTATACAGAGGTATCATGGTGCTTATTCGAAAATAACAGTTTTTAAGAACTGTACCCTAGGGTAAAAAAATTAAAAAGGTGGAACTCACCAATTCCACCCTGATTATTGCCCATCGTACTTACTAAGCCGCAGCTTATAAATCTAAAGCATCCATAATTTTATCTGCTGTAGCCTGTATAATGGTATCATTAATATAGGACGGATCAGCAATCTTTTGTTTAAGCTCCGCGATCCGATCCAAACGGACATCAGAAGCGGAAGCCACCAGTTCATGCGCCCGATACAACTCACTCCGTTCCACAGCCTCTGGAGAAAGGCTAATGGAATCAGTTTGTACAGTTCGGTTAGTCTGATTATTCCATTCATACTTGCCAGATGCAATGGGATTTATGGAGCCTATCCTATCAATCGTCATACGCTTACCCTACCTCTTTATAATATCGACTACACCCATTAATAGTTTATACTTTAATGGACCTTATTTCCAGATACAAAGACTGAAAACTCGCCTCGTAGTTCATTTTTTTCCGTTACCATAGACCGGACCTCCTCAACGGAACCTCGGAGGTATTCTTCGTGCAGTTTAGTCATCTCTCTTCCTACACACACGTACCGATCCCTATCAAATTCGGTCAAATCTTCTAAAAGCTTAAGTATTCTAAAGGGGGATTCATAGAGGACAAAAGCGGAATCCCGGTCTAAAAGTTCTTTAAGCCGGGATCGACGGCGTCCTGCCTTGGGGGAGAGGAAACCCTCAAAGGAGACGCTTTTATCCCTCCCCCCGGAAACACTCACCAAGGCTGTAAAAGCGGAAGGACCTGGAAGGGGAATAACCTCATGCCCGGCCTGTACCACCCGCTGTACCAGGGCCGCACCGGGATCGCTTAGGGCCGGTGTTCCTGCATCGCTGGCATATCCCACGATTTTTCCTTCTGCCAATGCGGTGATGACCTTTTCCGCTGCCCTCACTTCGTTCTGGACCCTGCAAGAAAGCAAGGAGAGGTGTATTCCAAAATGATTCAACAGTTTGAGGGTTCGGCGGGTATCCTCACAGGCTAGAAGATCCAAGGTCTTGAGGGTCTCTACTGCCCGGTAACTTATGTCCCCCAGGTTTCCGATGGGGGTACCGATAATATACAATATTGCCACAGATTCAGTATACCTCTTCAAAAGGGGAACTGTTAAGCGAGGCTTGAGCAGGCCGCAGCATGTACTATCAGATTTTAGGCGTCTTGTCTTGACGCGCCCTGCAGCTGATATACCCCATAAACTACCAATTCGTCCTTTCCAGTAACGTTTCCATCGGTCTCCTGCCGCTACTAACAACCAATAACTTAACAAAAAATGATTAATCCTGGCCGCATTTTGTAGTATTTCCACTGTGACTATATATGACTGCTTTGTGTCCTCTCGTTATGAACCGCTGAATTCCCAAGCGCCTTTTTTACAGACCCATTCCCTGGCCTTTATGCTTTGTAAGGGTAAGCCGAGGTGGAATGAACCGTATAAGGGAATAGCTTTAACACCGAAGCGCATACCGTCCTGTTGAGGCTGTCGGAAAAGTAGTCAAATAACAAAAACTATGATATACTTCAACTACTATGCCCCGTTATAATTATTTTGATAAGCCATAGGGATTATTCCTTACCGTCTGCCTTGAGCAACAACTCATACCAGGCTCCTTCGAACCTACCTTGAACTACCTCATCGACCAGTTGAACCTCTCCTCCTTCCATAACGATCAGACGGGAGCTCCCGCTTATTCCCCTGAGGTCATGCTCAAAATAATCTGCTAGGGTTACTCCCGGGGGATTATCACCAGCGGGCCCATCGAATATGCCTGCAAAACCACTATCATACTAAAAGCCCTTGCCCGGGATGCGGAACCCGGCCACGGCACCATAGCGTACTTCATGAGCAGTCAGGCTGAAGCGGTGAAAGATCTTTTCTCGCAGGTACGGCTGAAGTGTTACGCCCTTGGACTCATCGGCGAGGAACGGTTTGCCATAGACGGCTGCAAGCTGCCGTCCAACGCGGCGAAGGAATGGTCCGGGACGCATGAGGAACTGGGGAAGGAGAAGAAGAGTCTTGAAGCATTGAGGGGAAAGCTACTAGGGCAGCATGGGGCGCCGGATAAACAGGCAGCCGGAGAGAAGGACGTATCGGGGGCGGCCTTTTCAGGGGTACGATAAAGCATAGCAGGATAAACATCTTGAGCGGATAGAGAAGAAACTGAAGTATATCGACAGGTTTTTTTCGAGGGCGGAGGTGGGCGCGGGAGCCGGAGGGGAGGAAGTAAAAACGAACATAACGGACGAGGAGAGCGCGAAGAACAAGGGGGCGCACGGGTATATTCAGGGATACAAGGAGATAGCGGTGAGGGACAGTGAGAAAGAGGTAATCGTGGTGGCGGAAGCGTTTGGGAGCGGGAGTGAGCGTGAATATGTTCTGGAGATGATGGATAGACTGAGTAAAACGATGAAAGGGTTGAGCGGGGAAGAGGAGCCGCTTAAGGAAGCGATAGGAGAAGGGGACAGGGGATATTGTACGGAGAAGGATCTGAAGGCAGTGGCGGAACGCGGGATACCGGTGCTGATACCGGATCAGCAATTCCGTAAACAGGACGGACATTTTGACGGGTGGCCTGAGCACGGAGGCAAGGGGGGGTATACGGGGGAAGACTTTGAATATGAAGAAACGGGAAACAGGTACCGGTGTCCTGCGGGGAAAGAGCTTATGTACAAAGCTGAATCGGAACAGGGGGAGCAGTATCAGGCGAAAAGCGGGGACTGCAAGGGATGTCCGTTACAACCGCGATGCATAGCCGGACGTGGAGGGAAGAATCCCAAAGGGACGCTGTATATTGTTGACCGGAGCGGGGAAGAGAACCGGTGGGAGAAGATGAGGAAGAAGCTAGACGAAGTGAAGTACCGTGCCTTATACGGGAGGCGGATGCAGATTAGAGAGCCGTGTTTTTCCGATATGAGCTGCTGTAAGTGGATGGACAGCTTTTCGCTGAGGGGGAAGGTCAAAGTAAACAACCAATGGTTAGGGTATTGCATAGTGCACAACATAGGGAAATGTATACCGCGGATAGCGGCCGGAAACTGATGGGATGATAGGGGGAGAAGTGCTTTCGGAGGGAGGGAGCGGAGCGGTTATCAGGTGATTCAAGGACAGATTGTATAGCCCGGTCTCCCAGGACAGGAAGCACCTGCCCCAAAAACTACTTTTTCGACAGCCTCGTTAGACGCAGTTGGGGCGTACTCCATTATTTTTATAAATATTTATTTCCTATTTCTATAAACCTTTCTTGACTTTTTGTAACCATTTTGTCTTTCTCAGTAAATCCTTTTTCAAATTCCTCCAACTCTTTTTCGTTTATTTCATAATTTTTTCCTTCCTCAAATATTCCTGCTATTCCGTTTAAGGCATTGGGATATAATTCTAAAACCAATAATGCCGCCGGATACTTTTTATCTTTGTTTGTTATGTTATATTCTTTTGATTCCTTAAATCCAAATCTTTTATAATACCCTGGATCGCCATATATTATTATTGCTTTATATCCCATTTCTTGCGATAAATTTATAGTATGGTTTATTAATTTACTACCAATTCCTTTGTTCTGATATTCAGGCAATACACTTAATGGCCCAAATGTTAATACTGTATGTTCCATATTATTATCTATTACCTTTGTTTCTACATATACAATATTTCCAATAATTTTATTATTATAAATTGCCACAAAATCCAATTTATTAACAAATTCTTTTGTTTTTCTTAAATTATGAATAATTAAATGTTCACAACAACCTGGAAAGTAAGTATTCCAAAATGCTTCCCTAGTTATTTCATCAACGAGTTTATAGTCTTTTTCTTCTTCTAACTTTAATACAATTTCCATAAAATAAATTATATTTTATTTTTAATATTTTGTCAATTGTTTTTTCAATACTTTTCAAAAAATCTTAACCCCAATTGCGCATAACGTTACGGCTGTAATGACATTTTTGCGGTTGCTATAAGGAATTACGAAGCAATTCCGGCAACCGCAAAAATGTGGCGGAGAAAAACCGTACAAAGGGCGTTAGCCCCGCCGACGCTATGCCAGTCCTTGGCCATTGCCAGTGGTCCGGTGCGGTCTGAGGGCAGCCAATCAGTTTTTTGACTCATGCGATACATCTCCTCTATTATAAGAATCCATGCCGGATTCAAAAGTACGGGTGTTGGATTCTTCAGAATAGAGAAAAAGTACAAAAAAACGGGGGATTAGGCGTTAGGTACTTGACACGCCGTCTTTTTAATAAAGTATAATCAGAAGCCGGGAGGGGGAGGGGGCGGTCTTTTGGGCTGCGGTTAGCCGAAACATGGTAATATATAATCCCTTTATCAAGTTCAGGAGGGCCTCCCGGCCCCCATGAAGATAACTGCCTACACCCTGTAAAGGTCCGGTCCGGTCCGCAGGGACGGCCCTGACCAGGGGCGTTTCAATCCGATACAGCCCAATAGGTCATGCTGTTCCGGGGAATAAGCCCCCTTTTGCGGGACTTCACCCCGCTTCTAAAGAAAAAAAACTGGATCCTGCTTTGCCTTGTATGAACATGAAAGTGGCTATTCTCGGAGGCTTTCTTCATATTACAAGATGATATACATCCTCTACGCCGTCTACCAAGATGCCTCCCATGCCTAAGCTCAGAGGAAGGGCGATGTCCATATCATAGCGATCCCCTACGGAA
>JAITAI010000159.1 GCA_031284195.1 Treponema sp. | reverse complement strand
AGTATTTTTTGAATGATATAAAGGTACTATCGGTTGATAGTAGAAGGACTATGGTGAGAATAACGTCTTGTTTGAGTCATGATAATTTTTTAAGGGTAATGGCAGCTAAGCATATTTTTCTTGAAATAATCATGGACGGAGTAAAACATGAATGTATACCAAGTAGAGGATTTTTAACGCTGCAGAGAGAATTTCAAAACAATTATTTTACGATTGAGCATATATTACAATAACGAGAGGTTGTACTGCGCCTAAGGCATGTTTACACTTCGGGGCTAAAGCCCTTCGGCCTTCGCAATGGCTCTGGCCTCTGCTGCGTTCCATTCCCACGCCCTTGTTCCAGCACATTTTGCCAGCCCCCGTTGCGTTCCTGTAGAACGATGCTTCGGCATATATGCTGCCGTAAAACCCTTCTTCGCACCTGGTAAAACGCCGTTGAACCGCAGGTTCGCATACAACCTGAACGTTATGTTCAATATCGATTGCTTTGTATGTAACCAGAGGTTCATCTCCTGTTGTTCTTCCGGTTCACCGGTAATGTCAGTTTCCCTGTAAGAAATTGCCTACACCTCTCCTCGGATATTAGGTCCAATCCCGTGTTCCACGGCTATTGAATCAAAAAGGGAATACCACCAAGGAAACTATTTACGGATCACCATGATTTTACCGAATTGGTTTTATTAACAGGAACGTTTCTGACCAGATCAAGTCCCATGGGACGGTGAAGGATCGTCCAAGGTAACCGGAGATTCCTCTACGAGCAGCAACGGACTAGGATCACTTGGTCTCTCCAGCCTTGGCGCAGTAGGGTGGGTGAGAGGACGGAGGTGATTTTAGGTGGCCGAGTCAGAACTGCACGGTACGAAAAAGTACCGGCTACGAAGTCCTCAACGAAGCGGCCGTCAAGACCATTCTTGCCATTCCCTGCCCCCTTGCGTTGGCCCGGATCGCTACCCCATATCCTGCAAACCGCGCTCAAGAAGACCGCTTAATCCGGTCAACCCACAAGAGAAGGCGAAAAAAAGAACAAAAATCGCCGAAGGTACAACGCACAAAGGATAGAAGGGGTCTCTGTTTTCCGGATCCTTTCAGCCGGGAAATAAAGAGGATAGCCCAGTCCGGCGATAGTGGTGGGCATTGGATGCGTCCACATTTAGAATCAAAAGGACCCCCCATTGTAGTTGACAAAACCAAATATTATCGTTATATACTTTATTGTGTTTTATTTGGAGGTTATATGAAGTGTTATAGTGTATATGTAAGTATTGTTCTGTTTCTATTTGTTTCTATTAATATACAGGGAGCCCCAAAAAAGGAAATTCCCCCTTCTGCTACTCCAGGACCGGAGACCCGGGTTTTTACCGATTCAGCAGACCGGCAGGTGGAATTACCGGGAAAGATCACCCGGATCGTTCCCTCCGGCGCCTTGGCCCAGATGTTTCTCCTGGCCATAGCCCCGGATAGGATCTGTGCGGTTTCTTCTGCCTATGGCCCTGATGAGGCGGAGTTTGTTCCCGCCTATTTTGCGGAACTTCCGGTGGTAGGGCAGTTTTACGGCGCGGCGAACCTCAACCCCGAAGAAATCGCCCGGATTGGCCCGGATGTGGTCATTGACATAGGGGAACCCAAGGATACCATTGTCCGGGATATGGATGATATTGCCGCTTCCATCGGTATTCCTACTATTCATATCACCGCTACTTTGCGGACAACGCCCCAGGCATTTCGCACCTTGGGGCAACTCCTGGACAGGGAAGCCCAGGGGGAGGCCCTGGCCCGATTCTGCGAAAAAACCCTGAGCGCTGCCGAAGGGATCGTCAATCAGGCGGGGAATAACAAGAAATCGGTTCTTTATTGCTTAGGGAAGGCAGGGCTCAATGTGCTGGCTAAGGGGACCTTTCATACCGAAGTCCTGGATTGGATGGCCGATAACCGGGCAGTGGTGGATAATCCTGCCTCCCGGGGAAGTGGGAACGAGACGAACCTCGAACAGATCCTCCTTTGGGACCCTGAGGTGATCCTCTTCGGCCCTGGCAGTGTATACGCCTCTGTTGCCCAGGATCCTACCTGGAAGCAGTTGGGAGCTATCCAAAACCGCGCCTATTATGAAGTTCCCCTAGGGCCCTATAACTGGATGGGGGGCCCGCCTTCGATCAACCGTTACCTTGGTATGCTCTGGCTGGGCACGATCCTCTACCCGGAATACGCCACCTATGACTTGTACACGGAAACCGCGGAATACTACCGGCTTTTTTACAGCTACGCTCTTTCCCGGGAACGGTTTAATCGGCTCACTGTCCACAGTCTTTCAGGCGGTCCCGGCCCTCGCTAGTATGCTGGACAGACCCCCGCAGTTTGCTTCCCGGACTTTTCCCGGGGCTATTCTGATCTTGAGCGTCCTTTTGACGGTAACGGTTCTGGTATCTTTTTCGCTGGGCCGCTATCCCATTCCTTTGAGGGCCCTCATTGCCCGGTTCTTGGGGACCCCCTTTGACTCCTTCCGGATGGAAGCGGTCTTCTTTAACGTGCGGGCCCCTCGGATCATCCTGGCCTGCCTCGTGGGAACCTCCCTTGCTGCTGCGGGGGCCAGCTATCAGGGGGTGTTTCAGAATCCCCTGGCTGCGCCGGATATCCTGGGGGCTTCCAGCGGCGCTGCCACCGGAGCCACCTTGGCGATCCTGCTCCGGCTGCCGGGTTATATGATCACCGTGTTTGCCTTCTGCGCCAGCCTTATCACCATTACCCTGGTCATGTTCATCGGAGACCGGGCCCGAGGTAAAAAAATTGTAGGTCTCATTTTGGCAGGGCTCATGATCTCTTCCCTCCACAGCGCTGCCAATTCCTTTATGAAACTCGTAGCAGACCCCAATAGCGTACTGCCGGAAATCGTGTATTGGCTCATGGGTTCTCTGGCAAAGACCAAACCCTCTGACCTTTCCTTCTGTATCATCCCCATGATCCTAGGACTGGTTCCCCTTTTTATCTTCCGTTGGCGGATTAACCTCCTGACTTTGAGTGAAGAAGAAGCCCAGTCTATGGGGGTAAATGTCCGGGGGACCCGGGCCCTGGTTATCCTCTGTTCAACCCTCATCACCGCTGCCGCGGTCTCGGTCAGCGGTATTATCGGTTGGGCAGGGCTGGTGATCCCCCATTTGACCCGGCGGCTCGTGGGCAACAACTACCAGGAACTCATGCCTGTTTCCATGCTTTTTGGCGCCATCTTCCTCCTTATGATTGACAACGTTTCCCGGAACCTCTTTGCTACGGAGATTCCCCTGGGGATCCTCACCTCCCTGGTGGGGGTCCCCTTCTTCCTCTGGCTCATTACCCGGAAGGGGGAAGCCTGGTGAATACGGCTGTGCCCGACCCTGGGATTGCGGCTGGTCCGGTAACTGCCGCTGCTTCTGTCCACCCGCTTCTTGAGGTTCGGAACCTGGGGTTTGCTTATGGGGATCGGGTAATACTCCAAGACATAGATTTTTCTCTTGATACCGGGGAACTCTTAGGCCTGTTGGGTCCCAACGGTGTGGGGAAGAGTACCCTTTTCCGCTGCATCCTGGGCCTAGAAAGGCGGTATTCCGGCCTGGTGTTCCTGGAAGGTGGGAGCATCCAGCAAAAAAGCCCCCGGCTCATGGCCAAGACCATCGCCTACGTGCCGCAAAACCATTATCCTTCATTTAATTACTCGGTTATGGATATGGTCCTCATGGGTACTGCTGCCCAAGGTAAGGAGTGGGCAAGTCCGAATTCCCGGCAGAGGCAAAACGCTGCCGAAGCCCTGGACCGGCTGGGCATCGCGGATTTCAGGAAACGGGACTTTATCCGCCTGAGCGGCGGTGAGCAGCAACTGGTTCTGATTGCCCGGGCCCTGGCTCAGCAGGCAACCTTATTGGTCATGGACGAACCCACTGCCAACCTGGATTACGGCAATCAAATCCGGGTATTGCTCCAGGTCAAGGCCCTGAGCCGTCAGGGTTACAGCATCATCATGAGCACCCACAACCCGGAACAGGCCTTTCTTTTTACCGATCGGGTACTGGCCCTCCACAACCGTATCATCGCCGCAGCGGGTCCCCCTTCCCAGGTCCTCACCGAGGCTCTCATCCGTACGCTCTACCACGTAGAAGTCCGGCTGCGCCGGGACGACACAGGAGGGATAAGCTGTAT
>JAITAI010000084.1 GCA_031284195.1 Treponema sp. | reverse complement strand
GATACTGCGCGGGATCGGTAAACTCAGGGATACTCCTGATGAGCTCGGCAATGGCAAAACAGGGGTTGCGTCCGTCTTCGACCTGGCTGGCATGGGCGGGAATCCCTGTGAAATGGATGATCATGCCGGTGGAACCGCAGCAGGCCGTGCCGTCTATCATGGTAATAAGGTTCTCAGGCAGCCCCGGCATGTTGTGGTAGGCGAATATTTCGGCAATATCCGCTTCCTCCATCAAGGGGGCGCATTCCCTCGCCCCTTCGACGGTTTCTTCGGCGTGTTGAAACACGAAATAGACGTTTTGGTTTGCCCCGTGCTTGTTGATTTCCAGAGCCAGAGCGGCCAGGCAGGCGCTGTGCCCGTCATGCCCGCATTTGTGGGCGACTCCGGGATTTTCGGAGCCGTAGGGGAGATCGATGGTCTCATCCATAGGCAGCGCGTCAAATTCCGCCCGGAAGGCGATATTCCGCCTGCCCGCACCGGCCCGGTAGAGCGCATAAAACCAGCGCCCCCGGTCCACGATTTCCAGGGATGTATGGCGGCGCAAAAAATCGATCAAATGCCCCTTGGTCCAGGTCTCACGGCCTGAAAGCTCCGGGCGCCGGTGTAATTCGCGGCGCAGCTTCACCGCCAGATCCACATGCTCTTTCTCCATTCCCTTCCCTCTTCCTATGGATTTACGGGGTTCTGTCCCAAACCGTATAAACGTACATCTTCTTGTAAATTTATACGGTTTAGATATGATATGCATCATGGATTTATTATGCAAGGGTAAATTCAGAAAAATTGGCCAGTATTAGTGAGGTTCCAAAGGCAGAGGGTTTGTCCTTGGCGTGCTGTTCCCGCTGGTTTTCGGCGTGAATATCACAAGCCGGAACCGGGAAGAATTTATCATAGGGGAAGCATAAAAACAAGGGCTGCCCGGCGTAATACCGGGCGGTCTTTTTACGGGTATGTGAAACTAACGTACAGACTAAGAAAGCCCGTTGAACTCAGGGTTAAGCATTCTTTCATACTCCTAAGACAAGACAGATTGCAATGCATTAGTGGTTACGGAAGAATACCTTTTTCGCAAAGTGAAATATATGCTTCTTTTGCCCTTGCGCGAGCGGCAAGCCGCATCTCTTTTCCCATGCCGCTGCTTTCCAACCCAACCAGATCGCAAACAGATATCGAATGTAGATATGTGTAATAGCTTACATGGGCAATGTATTTTCCATCGCAGTAAGTCAATTGTTTGTTGATGAGCCCCATAAATCCACCATAAGCGCCATCTATAGATTGGGGTTTGCAATTTAACACTCCTGGTATATCAATTGCAACCCATTGATCGGGGTCGTTTGATATGGATGTAATAACACCCCCAGGATATACACCTCTAACCTGGTATTCTTCCTTGGTGACTGTATTGATGAGTTTTCCCCGCAATTCATACACAACCTCGGGTATATCTTCTTTATTCACACGCTTCCTCCTGTGTTAAAGCTATATCCTATTCAAATAAACCGGGTTACGTACCCGGCTCATGGTTTCCTGATTTTTCGCAGGGCAGCAGCATCCTGAAATCTTTCGGCAATTTCCTATTTTTGTAAGCATGAGGGTATGTAAACCGCTGCAGAACCCGTAAGCTGCGCTTACACTTGGGTATTAAACCAGACTTTCACATAAACCACACCGGCAGCACCTAATGCGGCCTAGGGGAAAAATGTTTTTTCATCTAATCGCGCGCCAATGGGTTCACCCATTCCGGTTTCATGACGAATCCGGATATTTTCAGCGCGATGCCCTTCTTTATTGACATTTTCAAGGCCGCGGCAATCGGAGACGCTAATCACCTTCTTTTTTCTATTAGGAAAATCATATTCCTCGATGATCTTTCCTTCGCTATGTGTTGTTTTACAATGCCTGAACTCACAGTTCCTAATATAAACCCCTATAGGGTCAGAAAAAAGCTTAAAACCACGGTAAAGAGCAGCGTGAATGAAACCATAACGACCACCATCATAGAGAACGCCATCAAAGGTACAATGCTCAATACACGTGCTTCCCTCATTCAGGTAAACATGAATATAAATTTGCGGGGAGTATTCAGCAGCAGCAACATTGTAAAATTCGCAATATGCGACCTTTGTACCAGAGTTTAAGTCCAGCAGATAACCCTTGCAATTTACAAATTGACAATACTGTATTGAAGATCCATTGGAACTATGGATTACCTCTTCACAATTATTGAAAAGGCAATCGGAAATTAATCCCAAGTTTACAAAATAACCTGCGCTTATACAGCACATACAGTTAAAGAATTCGGAGTTTAATATTTTTTGCACTTCCCTAAGACAGCCTTGAGGAATGTTTTTAAATGTTGTTTTTTCAACAATGCGTACATGATAAAACAATGCATCATGGGACATATCAGAAAGTTTCACTGTTTTCCAGTATGCCTTCCCGACGGCGTCGAAACTGAATTTATCCTCAGGCATGTGGAGCAAATCTCTTAATTTTTTTTCCATGATTTTTTTTGCAGCATCTTTATCTTTAACCGCTTCAACCTCTTTATCCAATTCAAGCAGTTTGCGCCGCAGTTCCCACCAGTTAAAGGTGTTCTCGATAATACAGTTTTTTATTTCAGATTCAGCGTCGTGTACTGCATCTATAAAGTGCCATGTTCTGCTATAGGGTTTTTCTGGCGGCAAAAATGAATACTGTACCTTGCAGTTTTCCATGGAGAGTTTCACTCCCTCTGCAAAAACATAGCAGTCCGTAAACACAGAATCCTTCACCGTAAGCAGAGGATCGATATGACAATAACCATCAGGTTGAATAAAATAGCCGCCCGATTTTTCCTGCCATTCTCCATCGTGGGTTCCCATAACGGCACTATGCAAGATTTCAACCGAGCCGGTTTCACCAAGGGTTATTTGGTGCTGATTGGTATTGTAATCATAGGTCAAAACGCAATGGTCAAATACCAGTTTCCCCTGGCACTGGATATTCGCCTTAAAATAAATTTCTTTGGCCTCATAGCGTTTCTCCGCACCAGATGGAATGGGGAAAGGCCTGTCTATCGTAAGTTTTTCAAGCGTAATGGATCGGGCCTTATGGCCGGCGCCGTCCTGGGACATTTCCAGTATAAAACCGTATTTGTCAATAAACCCTTCCGCTCCTACTGCTTTATACAGGGTTTCAATGGATTTCAAAATATCGTTACGGTTTTTTTCATTAACGCTGAAATCGTTAAAGACCTGGGCATACTCAGTCAGGAACGAAAAATCTTCGTTTTCAAGAAACAGGTACTCCGCAAATACCTGCATGATGGTCCGCTGTGTTTTCGCGCTGTCCACAGAAGCGATTTTGGACAGATCGATGCCGGTCTGGAGCTTTGTCATGCCAAGATAATTTTGGATTGAACGGATAAAAGCCTTCTGAAACGGCGAAGGCTCGCCGTTCCTGCATTGCGCCGCAAGGGTGTAAAGCCCGGCAAGCACATATTCTTTTTCTTCTGCTTCCTCAAAGTCCTTCAAATCCACAGGGGGAGCGCTGAGGCCGTACAATTCTTTCCGCTGCAAATCGTTCATGTCGTTTATAAGAAAGGCTGCTTTCTTATGAAAGGAATCAACCTTGTCGATCAGACGTGTCTCAATGCGTTTCAGGGCTTCTGCTTGCTTCTTGTAAACTTCCTCATAAGGCTTTGCCCCTGCGATCATTCCTTTCTCAAAATCACTTTGTTTCTTAACCATGGTAAAACCTCCTAAAAGTCATATTCTTTTCCATAAACCTGGTCATAAAACTCCTTTTCAAGGAATTCCTGTTTTACTTTTTTGATAAATTGAAGATCCGTTACAATACGGTATAACGTAACAACTAATCCGCCTATATCCAGATATGAGAGCGCTTGTTTTACCAGTATTGCATTATTAGCGGCTATACCAGCAGCAGCGGCAATCGCCACTATAATCAAATTACTTAGAGACGCGATAACATTGGAATAGGTTAGTATTTTTCTCGTTCTAACTTCGTATAATAAAATATTCCCGGATTTGCTTTCGTCGTATAGAAGACGATGAACCATTGCGATTACCGTGTTGATGAGTACGGCATAAGTTGCTTGTTTTCCGATTGTCTTACTATTCGCCATATCAAAGCCGTATCGGGCAATCTCTTTTGCAAATTCGGGAGAAACCAACGGTGAAACCAATGGAATAGGCAGACTTACTTTTGAATTAATATCTGATTTTAAATGCATGGCTTCTCTGAAAACGGATGCAGCGACAATAATTTTACCTTCTGTTCCCTCATTGAACAGCCGGTCAATTGTATGCGAAAAAACCTTAAACGTATTAGCATAGTTTGTTGCTGCAGGGTATTGGGCGACATACTGAACGTGGAACGATTGCAGGCTTGAAGTTGTAAGCGTTGATGTGGCAATATTCGCAGTGCCAAAAATATACCCAAGTATCGGGTCATGTCCCAATGTTTTTGCCCGGTGTTCAAATCCGCCGCCAAGACCTGCTATCCCGCGGGTAATATCAAAGGGAACGGGATTATAAATGATTTCATTTAATGAAGGATGATACCAATTATGGGTACTGATTACACGTTCATTGTTGTTCGTAACGTCTTTTATTGTATCAAAAATAGTATTTTCTTGTTTTTTGCCAATTCAGCTGCTTTAAGGTGATCCAGCCGTGCTTTGAAATTGGTAAAGAAATACTGCCTTGCCACCTGAAGCGCTACCGCAAGAAAGAGAAAAGCCATATCAATTTTTGTAAGTTTTGTTTTTTCCTCAAACTGCCGGTCAATATCGGTGATAATAATATGGACATCCCGGGCTGTTTTGCTTATCCGTTCTGCTTCATCTGCCATGGTATGCAAATGGGCTATATCGGTTTTTGCACCGGTTACCGTTTCATCAAGCTGTGTTTTCAGCAAGTCATATTTTTTCATACATGCCCCTCACCTTTTCCACCTCATCTTTTACCATTCCGGTAAGTGCTGCCGGACCCAATACTCTGACGCTGTGCCCCTGCCCCAAGACCCAGCGCAGCACTTCCGGTATCTGGGTAGTGGTAAATTTGACATACACCGAACCATCCTCCTGTTGTTCAACGGTTTGACTATCATGCCATGTGCGTTCAAGGGCGAAGGTAGCAATCTCACGGTCTATCAAGAGTTCTACTGTGTAAGGAATACGAGCGGACGCAAATACACCCATTGCTTTATCAAAATAATCGCCGGGCCTAAAGTCCTGCGGAATATCAAAATGCCTATTGGTTATGGTAACTTTCCGTATCCGGGAAAAAGAGAACATACGCGGCTCATTTTTATCGTGGCAATGACCGATAAAATACCAGTTTCCCCGCTGACATATCGCATGATAGGGATCAACCGTGCGCCGCATATACGTAGTTTTTTGGAGCGGACGATAATCAAAGGTGATTGTCTGTTTTACACGCAAAGCGGAAAAAAGGCGTTCAAAAACATCGGCGTCAATCTTGCTTTGGTGGTCAGAAATTATACTAACATAAGACCCCAAGGGGCCGGTGTCCACTGTAACCCTATCCGGCATAGACCGGACGATTTTTTGGAATATTTGCCGGAGGGTTTTTTCAAGCGGCGTATTCCGGTACTGCCCTAAAAGCCGATCAAATAGAGCGACGGAGAATAGCTCTCCTTCGGTCAGCACAATGCTTTTAATGAAGAAGTTGGGCTCGGTGTAATAGTAGCCGCCTTTTTGCCGGTTGTATTCGATAGGGGCCTGGTACATACCCCGCAGATATTCAATATCCCGCTCAATAGTCCTTGTATGGACTTCAGCTTTTTTCGCCAATTTAGTGATAGAAGGGTATGTTCCGGCGCGTATCGCCTCGTCGACCATGAGAATACGGTTTATACGAACCTTTTCTTCGTAAGTTCTGGCTGGCACATATTCCTCCTGCAACATCATACGCTCATAATAGGCTATGCCCGCCGACACCTAATGTCGGCCTAGAAATTTTTTTGTTTTACCAAGTCTCGAAAGTCTTTCCTTATATACGGCCATGCAAAGGAGGAGCTTTTCGGACAGGGCCTGAATGTTGGCGGAAAGCCGGTCGTCCCCTGCTTCCTGCTCCATAATTTTAAAACCGTCATAGCTCAGATGTATTGCCTAAGCCGAACTTGCTGTTTTTAAGGCAAGCATATAAGGTGGTTCAAAGCTTGACAGCTTGAACCTGCCGGTAACTTCGTCTTGTGATATATGCAGTATGCGATTTTTCCTTGCGTTCCGCAAGCCGGAGCCCCATCCTGCCCGCAAACACATCCTCCGGCAGCAGATGAAACAGTGCGGCATGTAAGCGCCTGCCGTTGTAATACTCTAGCCATTTCCCCATCCGCTCTATCACGTCCCTCGGTTCAAATAGACTGCCTGCCGGACATGCCCGTGCTTGAATGTCCGATGGAACCGCTCAAGCTTGCCGTTGCTCTGGGGGTGCGCCGGACCGGTGAAGGTCTGCTCCATCTCAAGCAGGCTCACCAGTTCCCAGAAATCCTTCGAGATGAACTACGAGCCGTTGTCCGTGATAATCCGGGGATGAGCGTCGGGATATAACTCCTGGTCTTTCATCAGCACTAGCTCTGCCGTCAGCTACTCCATGGTATCAAAAAGCCCCCAGGACAGTATCTTCCGGCTGTAGCCCTCTGTCACGCTGACCAGGTCCGTACGCTCACTCCGGCGAACAACGCAAGTCTCAGCACCTCTATCCCGGTCAAACAGTGCAGCCGCTCTGCCTCTCCTTCAAGCCTCTGCCGTTTTTCAAGGCTCATCTTTGCCTTGCCTGTATCCTGCCATGGGTGTTTTTTTAAGGCCAATACTTCCCGTACCAACTCGGCGATGACCTCGTCCTTTTCCTGCGGCTTCTCTTCCAGCGCTTGGGCCTTCTACTCCATAGCTTTCCCGGTAATGTCAAGCCGCCTTATCTCGAATGTCTTTGGCACTCCCTCGAATAACTGTTGCGGGAACTTTGTTCCCGACGCCAATTCAGAATCAGATTTGGGTGAACGCCGTGGCTTTCCGCTGCCTGGCTCACCGGTATACCGTTTCCTTTGTTCCATGCTCTTTCTCCTTGGGTCTTTGGTATACCCCTTAATTAGCGTGCTCCATTTTCGGTAAGTTCACCTTAGGCAGAACACGACAAGCGGCGTGAAAAAACGGTACAAAAGTGCAAACCATACCGGCCATGGGCTTAAAACACAACACGGACATCCTCCTTGGTAGCCTTTTTAAACTGGCCTATCTGCCTCTGGTCGTCAAGAGCGCAGTCGATAACCAATCCGCTGTTCTCTATACTCACCTGCTCCCGGTGTAAAGCCCGAATTTCCCCAGAACGCAACCCTACCGATACGGTTACACAAAAGAGGGGCCCGAACATCAAGGCAAGATTTGTGTCCCGCTCTTTCTATTTATCATCCGGGCGTGTCCAGATACGGATAAGCTCATCCTCATCGTAGGGAAAAAGCCTGGTGAATTCCCCGCTGGACAGGATGTTCTGTCTCTTGCCATGCCGTTTGAAAGGTTCAACTCCGGGAGCATTTCGATGATACCGGCTCTTTTGGCCTCCCGCATGACCAGTTTGAGGGTATAGCGTATGGTGTTTCGGCACGAGTTGGAAAACCGCTGTTCCAGAAGGAAGCCCTCTACTGCCGTAGGGGTGATTTCGGTAAACCGGAGCTTCCCGAACTTGGGGAGAAGACAAGCGGTCAGATGACGGCGAGGCTGGATGATGGTCTGCCGTTTCAAAACCTTACCCTTGGCGGCCCATCGTGCAAGGTGGGGAACGCCTTCGGTGAACATGTCCTTGGCAAAACCTTTAATCGTGGTGGATTGCAGAGCGATCGTGCGTTTTGTCCCGGTTATCTCCTGCTTTAGCAGGTCTTCGAGGAAGGCGACGCCCTCCCGTTTCCCGGTACAAGCCCGTCCGCAGGTCTTGATGATCCGCTCGTTCCCTTGCCAGAACCAACAGTAATAGAAATCGCCGCTTTTGCGGCTCCGCTTGAATAGGTGGTACTTCCCGGCCGTAACGCCCATAATGGCCTCCATCGGACCTCTTTGATGTCCGCAAAGTGTTGCCACTTTTGTTGACCCAGCCTTTCTCTGACACTTGTAACAACTATGTCACGCTACGGTTAAAATGCTCAAATTTCTTATAATACAAAGAAATAGGCCGTCCTCTCGGACGGCCTCAACGCTCCCCCGCGCGGGCTCGAACCACGGACCCAGTGGTTAACAGCCACTTGCTCTGCCAACTGAGCTACAGGGGAATGTATTTAATATATATACGGATATCACTATTGTCAATACTCAATATGGCTATTTTAGGGTAAATCTACAAAAACAGTACCCGTGATTGGTCCTGGTGGCGGTATTGATAAAACCAGGAAAGTTCCCCATTATAAAAAACACGCCCCCTGCAATAAGGGATATTGGAATCATGACCTGTTTTACGAGATTATGCGTGGATTCGGAACAAGTAGCACTGTATGATTTTTTTCATGGCCTTGAAACAGAGAGTCTGGCCTTTGCTTTGTGTTCTAGGCCTTGCCCTGCTGGGTTCTTGTCATACTTCAAGCCCCTATGATTATCTCAAGTTTATGGATGACGCTGCCCTAGAACAGTCCAGTCCAGCAAACCCTTTCCTCCAGGATTTGCTAGAACAGGTAAAGCAGGGAGAGATACGGAAAGGTTTAGAATCCTTAAGGATCCGTGTCTTGGGTGAAGAAACCATACCTCCTGATATATACATTGATTTCTATGCCTCTTGGAAATATGAAGGCCGTTATGGAGATATCCCCATAGGCACGATCTTTTTTGTACCTCAGGCAGATCCCTTGGGCCGCCGGAAGGATACGAGCTTGGCAGCCTGCATCCGCGGTGAAGAGACCCTCATCCCCATCCAGTACCTCAAGCCCCCTTTTGTGGCGCTTACTGTGGATGGCCGTTCCTTGGGGGATCCCGCCTATCCCCTAGTCAAAGTGTTGGGGGTCCGTATCAGATCAGCAGATTTCCCTCAAAAATACGCTGACAAGGCTGCCCGCCTTGCGGGTAAAATCCAGGTGCTTCAGGGTTATTTACTGGCCTTATCCAAATTCCTGGTGGAGCAGCCTCCGGAAATCTGCTGGATCGCCGCTGCGGGGGATATGATGTTGGAGCGGGGGGCTTCGGAGATTCTCGCTCAGGAAGGCCCTCAAGGGATACTCGGAGGAACCGCGGCCCTTTGTGCTGATGCGGATATAAGCCTGGTGAACCTGGAAGGCCCCATAAGCAGTCGAGGGACCAAAGCCCATAAATCCTATACCTTCCGCTTTGATCCCCAGGTTGCTCCCCTGTTGCGGGATGCAGGAATCGACGGGGTCCTGTTGGCTAATAACCACGCCTTTGATTACGGCCTGGAAGCCTTCTTGGATTCTCTGAACCACCTTGCTGCAAACCGCATCCCTTGCCTAGGGGCAGGCCTGGATGTGGAAAGGGCCTCCCAGCCTTTGCGTTTTTCCAAAGGCACTACTTCTGTACGGGCCTTTGGCATCGCTTCCTTTCCCCGGGAGAAAAACGGCTGGGATGGACTTGCAGTCGCTGCCGGTGCAGATACGCCCGGTATCCTCCATGCAGGTAAGGGAGGCGGGGAACAGCTCAAGCGCCGCTTTGCCCAGGATGGGGCCTTGGATATCCTGCTGTTTCATGGAGGTGAAGAATGGTCCGCCAGTCCCACTGCTTCGACCCGGGAACTCTATACGGATCTCATCCGCTCAGGAGCGGATCTGATAATCGGGTCCCATCCCCATGTAGTTCAGGGCTTTGAATGGGTGTTGGGAAAACCGGTGTTCTGGTCCTTAGGAAATTATGTGTTTGGGGGGATGGATCATACTGCAGGAGGAGAAGACGGTCTTTTTATCCGTCTAGGATTCAGGGGAAATACCCTGGTGTACTTTGAACCCTATGCCCTGCGCTTATCCCACACCAGAACCGACCTCGCGCCAGAGGAAAACCTCGACTCCTTTTATAGACGATCCCTGGCCCTGCGGGACCGCCTTCCTGAACCATAGCCTTACAGGGCAGGGGGCTTTTCAAAAAGCATCCGCGCCTGTTCTTGAATCTGCTGTACCACAGCCTGATAATTTTCCTTGAGGGCATTCAGATGCTGATGGTACAAGGCGATGAATTCCGGGTCTTGGAAAAGATCCAACTGAACTTGCCGGCCTGTACGGCGGGCAAAGTCCTCTTCCTTTTTCCGCAGCTTGGGCGCGTATTGCCGTTTGATCGCTTCTTCATACTGAGCAGCTTCATTGAGGTACCGGGAGATGATCTGGATAAACTGTTTATACAGGGAGCTAAACCGGGGGTCCCCGATGATCCCTTGCAGCCCCTTTCCCACCAGGTCCAACCGTTTTTCATCATCCCGGGAAGCGGGAAGGCTAATCTGTGCAGAGAGGACATCGAAAATCCCCTGTTTAAGACTCTCCAGAGCTTCCTTTGGGGCTTTTTTGAGGGCTTCTTCCAGGGACTTTTTAGGATCCCCCAGGAATTCATTGGCCAGCCGTTTTCCCTGCTGCCGGGCCTCAAAGTTTTCGATACCGGCCTTATCGCTTTTTACCGATTCAGTTCTTTCCAAGGCTATTTCTAAAGCGCTCTTTATCCGTCCCATGTTTTCTATGCTCCTTGGGGCTGTTTCACATGTCACTTTTGGAAACAGCCTCCCTTGTGTTTTTCTTTCTTTAAAAAATACCCTAAAAAAGGATCGATTTTCAAGGTATCTTATTGACGGAACAGGAGGCTTTGCATAAAATCAAGAGATTTTATTCGTAATTCCACATTACGTTAATTAAAGGGGAACCTTATATGACGACTGAGAGTTGGCATACCTTATTCGGTATGGGAGGGTATTTGTTGGTGATGATTGCCATAGGATTGTGGTATGCTCGGCGAAGCAACAACAACCCAGAGGAATACTTTCTTGGAAACCGGGGGCTTGGACCCTGGGTCGCGGCTATGAGCGCTGAAGCCTCGGACATGAGCGGCTGGTTGCTCATGGGGTTGCCTGGAGTGGCCTATTTTACCGGCTGTGGAGAGGCTTTCTGGACCGCAGTAGGACTTGCCGTAGGTACCTGGATTAACTGGCAGATCGTTGCCAAACGGCTGAGGACCTATTCGCAAGTGGCGAATAATGCAATTACCCTGCCGGATTTTTTTAGCAACCGCTTCCATGATACCCGGCGGATTTTGATGACCCTGGCAGCTATTATTATTCTGGTATTTTTTTCCATATATGCCGGTTCCCAGTTTGTTACGTTTGGCAAGCTCTTTGGGTATGTGTTCGGTGCGGAACAGTATTACTCGGTGATGGTGATCTTCGGGGCCATACTGGTACTGGCCTATACCCTGTTGGGCGGTTTCTTAGCGGAAAGCATGACCGATTTGATTCAGGGGATCATGATGTTCTGTGCCATCCTCTTGGTCTTAGGAGCGGGCTTTTTTCATGCAGGTGGCTTTGCAGGGATCACTGAAAATCTGAGGGATTTTCCCCGGTTTACCGATATTTTCGGTATTGCCGTGCCTGTGGATGCTACGGGAACAGCCGTTTCAGGGGATCGCCTGCAAGAGGTGGTACAGGGGAAGCCCCAGTTTATGCCGGGAGGGACAGATTATTCGTTCCTCCATATCCTGTCCTGTCTGGCTTGGGGACTTGGGTATTTTGGTATGCCCCAGGTACTGCTCCGGTTTATGGCTATCAAAAGTACGGCAAAAATTCGGGAAGCCCGGATCATTGCCGTGTTCTGGTGTTTCATTTCTCTATTTGTGGCGGTCTGTATCGGCTTAGTTGGCAGGGCGATCTTTCCCGCGCTGCTCACCAGCGCGGGAACTGCGGAAACCATATTCCTGCATCTGGCCCGTAATTTTTTCCCCCCTCTTTTGGCTGGTCTAGTCATTTCGGGAATTCTGGCCGCTTCCATGAGTTCCTCTGATTCTTACATGCTCATTGCCTCCTCTGCTCTGGCCAATGATCTGTTCAAAGGGATACTCAAAAAGGACGCCGGGGAAGCCCTGGTCATGTGGGTTGCCCGGATCACCATGCTCATGGTGATGGTCTTCGGCGTGGCAGTGGCCCTTTCAGGGAATCAGTCGATTTTTCGGATTGTATCCTACGCCTGGGCAGGTCTTGGCGCGGCTTTTGGTCCCCTGATCCTGTTTTCCCTGTTCTGGAAACGTACCACCCTACCGGCAGCCATTGCGGGGATGCTCTCTGGAGGCGTCATGGTCATCCTCTGGAAAGAGGTGATAAGCAAGACCCATCCGGTATTGGGAGTATACGAACTACTGCCCGCCTTTACCCTTTCCAGTGTGGTCATCTTCGTGGTAAGCCTCCTCACCAAGATGCCTTCAGACGCCATACTCAAAGAATTCGAGACCGCACGGACTGCGGAATTTTAATCTGATACCCTGACTTTACTTGGATGTACCCTTTGTAGAGATATAGATTATCAAGGTAGAAAGGTCCCATTGGATAGATGGAAGCTGGAGGGATAAATGGCCGAAATTTTACCAATGGGGAAAAGGTATGATTTTTTTCGATGGGTATTGAGGATATTTGGTAAGACGTATAACGCCGATAAAATATCAAGAGTTTATGGGTATTATGAGGGGTATAATGATGTTTAAGATAAAGGGTTTGATAAACGAAAGGAACCTACTCTTACATGGCAGGGTTTATGGTGATCTCGAGGTTTTAGAAAAGGCGGAGATTGAGAACAAAAAAGACCGCGGGAATTGGGGAATACCGCCACGTATCAAATCAACGTATCTGTCAGATATGAGGGCCGCATATTTTTTAATAACTAGTTTTGTATTCGACAAAGTTATCTCAGCGGAAAAGGATGGGAGTATTCCTGAAGCTGGGGATGAGTGGTAAACTAAATGGCAGATACAAATGTGGTAGTTGATGATAGCCTTCCCTTTGATTTGACAAAAAGCCTTGAAGAAAACCTCGTTATGATGAAAACCCGATTTATTAAAGATGGTATGTCTGAAAAAGAGGTATCTGACCTGATGAAAGACATCTGTAGTAAGGTAGAGCAGCGGATGAAGTCATAAACACTATACAGGAAGGGAAACCATGACCAATCGGGGCGCCTGGATGAAAGTTTACCGTGATGTTGTAGAAGCATTTTATGAATATATGTCTAGTAAAAATCTTCGGCCTATTACTAAAATGGTAAGTGGCTTTATAAACTATTATTTTGAAGAAGTAATGTATGTCAGCATATAAAGCAAATTGTTTCGCCCTATCTTGTAAAAGAAGGAGATTTAGAAACATGGTATTTGAAAGAAGGCGTCCCAGAAGAACTTAAAAGAAACTGAAAAGGATTATGGAAAAATATTAGGGGAAAAGGTGCCAAAGTATTTTGGTACTGTATGGATTGATGAACATTATGTAACCAATGAAACAAACATTGATATAAAAGAAAAATGGAAATGGCCTTATGAGGATAGTAAACTAAACGGCAAATAAAGATGTGGTAATTGACGGCCCCATCCCCTTTAATTTGAAAAAAGTCTTGAGGAAAATTTGAAGATGTTGAAAGATTGGTTTATTAAGGATGGTCACTGCTGTCAGGTTTAATCATAACAAACCCTGCAAAAAGAGCCAGGGTGAAACGATTTTAGGCTGGGGTGGTTTGTTCGTACATAATTCCAAGATAGAGCCTTTGGTAAGAAGGGTTGTTTTTAATTTATAATGGCTGATGAACAGAAGCCCTTATGTCGTTTAAGGTTTTGCATATCCATAATAAAACAGTTATTATAAGTACTGCCCGTATCTGACTGAATACCGCGTTATCACTGGTTCCCCAAAACGACTTTAGGTTTTGTTTTATCCACTTAAAGAACAATTCAACTTACCATCGCCTCTTGTATATGTCCGCGATGTCCTGCGCCGCCATCGCGAAATTGTTGGTGATACATTCAGGTATGATGCTATTCTTTAGCATCATACCTGATTTTCCTTATCGGGCAATACTTCGACCTTGGTGTCGGGAACTACCTGGAACGGTTTTGAGGCTCCTGGAAGTTCTTTAGGGATTCCTTGGGGAATAGTGCTCCATGGTCTTTGCTGGGTATGAAGGGAAGGTTTAGTTTTGTTGCCATGAACTACTGATAATAGTACATTTAATATACCGTGGTGATTAGTCCAATTATGGTTATAGCCGTTAAAAAACAGAGCGCCAAATCCATCCTGTTGAGTTTGCGGTATAGCATAACGCAGAGAAAATAAAAAGCTTAAATAGCATTTCAAGGGTATAATTGATGAGTATGCATCCAAAACTGAAGGTCTTTATAGATACTTTGGAAGCCCTTTTCCATGAGGTTGATGAAGTCTTAGAAACCCGATGGGGGGATTGTTTTCCGCTGCATCCCAACCGGCCAAAACGGAACGAAACCGCTAATCCTGAAATGGACGGTCT
>JAITAI010000291.1 GCA_031284195.1 Treponema sp. | reverse complement strand
TAGACCAAAGTCCGGGCTATCCGCAGGATGTCCGCAAAGACCCCGCCTGCAGTAACCTGGGCCCCGGCTCCAGGGCCTTTTATCACAATGGACAAGGCGGAATACCGATCCGTCGTGATCACCACGATATTGTCCGAATCCACCAAGGAACGGAAGGGACTTCCCCCTGGTTCTGAACGGAGGGTAAGCCGGGCAGTACCTCCTTCAATAATCGCCACGTACCGGAGCACCTCTCCTCGAGTAGCAGCTTCTGCACGGCGCTGTTCAAAAACCGCATCTGTTTTTTCCAGTTCCACGAAAAATGCCTCCACCCCCTCAGCGGTAAAACAAGCCTCCGGCAGAATCGATTCAATGGCCACATCGGTAAATTCCAGGGGTATACCACACTCCCGGGCCAGAATCAGGGCTTTCCGGGTTGCGTCTTTGGCGTTCAGATCCTCCCGGGGATCCGGTTCAGTATAGCCTTTTGCCTGGGCGTCCCGGACCAGGGCGGAAAAAGGCTTGCTTCCATCGTAGTTATTGAAGATAAAGCTCAAGGTCCCGGATAAAACCGCTTCGATCCGCCGAACTTTATCCCCAGATAAAAATAGGTCCCGGAGGGTGGAAATGACCGGCAACCCTGCACAGACCGTAACCTCGTACAGATAGGGTATGCCCCGATCTTTGGAGAGGGTGATAAGTCTTTTATAATAGTCATAGGGACCGGAATTGGCCCGCTTATTAGGGGTAACAATAGGTATGGATGCGTTTAGAATCTGCTCATATTGAGCGGCCACATCGTCACTGGCAGTACAGTCGCAAAAAGCGGTGTTCGGGAGATTCAGGGCCTTCATCCTTTCGATAAACCCTGGTAACGTAAAAGGTATTGCTCCCGTATCCTCTACTAAGAGGGATTTCACCCTCTGGGGCTCAAGCCCTTCAGAATTAAAGAGCATGTACCGGGAATTGGCCGCCCCTACCAGGTTTATACGGATCTGGTGTTCATCCGCAAGAATCTCCTGCTGTTCCGCCAACTGCTCCAGCAGGGTACTGCCGATAAGCCCGATCCCCACCAGGAACAGGTTGACCGAACGGGCTCCGGACAGAAAAAACGCCTCATGGATGGCGTTGAGGGCCTTCGATTGATCTTGGCGGGCAATGACCGCGGAAATATTGCGCTCCGAAGATCCTTGGGCAATGGCAACCACATTCACTCCATTCCGGCCCAAGGCATGAAATACCTTACCTGAAATCCCTGAAGTGCTTTTCATCCGGGAACCCACTACCGCAATGATCGCCAGGTCCCCTTCGCTTACTGGAGCGTCCAGAGCGCCGCAGCCAATCTCCCGCTCAAATTCCTCGTATAAAGCAGCTTCTGCAATCGGGGCATCTTCAGGAAGGATCCCAAAGCAGATTGAGTATTCGCTGGAACTCTGGGTAATGAGGATGATGTTGATCCGCTTCCGGGCCAAGGCGCCAAAGAGCCGGGAAGAAAAGCCCGCCACCCCTACCATTCCTGAACCCTGGACACGGATTAAGACCACATGGTTCATGGAGCTGATCCCCCTGATGGGGTAGGCCCCGTTCTTGGTGTCCCGGATGATCCTGGTCCCGTCCCCGGATGGATTAAAGGTATTACGGATCCTAATGGGTATGCCTTTTTCCAAAGCAGGCCGGATAGTAGGAGGGTACAGCACCTTGGCGCCGAAATGGGAAAGCTCCATGGCTTCCACGTAAGACAGGGTATCGATCTTGAAAGCGGTTTTCACCATCCGGGGATCTGCGGTGAGAATCCCGTCCACATCGGTCCATATTTCTACTTCTTCCGCCTCTAGGACAGCAGCGAACAAGGCAGCACTCAAATCCGAGCCTCCCCGTCCCAAGGTGGTGGTGATACCATCCACAGTAGCGCCGATAAAACCAGTGGCAATCTGGAGAAGAAGCGGAGCAAAAGACCCTTGAAAGAAAGTCCGTATACGCGCCGCGGTTTCCGAGCCTAAAACCTGGGCGTTTCCATGGTGATTATCAGTTATAATAAGCTGGCGGGTATCCAAGTAGGCTGCAGGTACCTTTGAAGCGGAGAGGATCTGGGCCAATAGGGATGCGGAAAGCCGCTCCCCTAAACTCATCACTCCATCGAGGGTCCGTGGGGAAAGTTCCCGAAGGATGGCAACCCCATCCAAGGTACGGGTAAGTTCTTCAAAGGATCGGGTAATAGAAGCAACTGCCCTATCAAGCTCTGTTCCGGTAAGAAACGCCGCAGCTACTGCCTGGTGCTGGTTTTGCATGTTCTGTGCTAACCCGATATAGGCATGGTCCCCGGTTTGAGCCTTCTTGGCCAGCTCAATCAGCCCGTCGGTCATCCCAGCCATAGCAGAGGCCACCACCACGGCGACCTTACCGGAATGTTCTTTATCTTTGATAATCTCCACCACCTTTTGGATCGCCTCTGCTGACCCAAGGGATGTACCGCCAAATTTCAGAACCCGCATATATGCTCCCTTCTTACTTCTATTTGATTTTTCTGTTATACGTTGCCCTGTCTTCCAGTGATACGATTTTTTTCTATATTTATCAAGCCTAGGCCAGGGTATATCCCTAGAAAACTTCCCTAAAGTTTGGGGAGACCCTGACCAAGAACATTTCAGATCGACCAAGCCACAGGGTCATGCGTCTCCAGGAAATGACCCCGTGGGGACTAGGGCGTGTTCACATTACGCAAAGTGATACAAATACAGGCCTGGTATGTACAATTTCCGCTGAAATTTTTGTAAATTTCTGAAAATATACTATAAAACTATTGACAAAATAAATAAAAATAATCTATCATTCTACACAAGCAAAAATGGTTTATAAAAATTACCGAAGGAATAGAAATGGAAAAAATGATTGAATCATTTAAGAAAATGATACGGGAAAAGGCCGAATATAAAGCATCCCGTGAATTGGTTGAAACATTGCCTGAAGATTATAAATTTGTATATAAGGAAATAGAAAAATATATGTTTAGTTTTGTCGTTGATGAATCGGTGATGCCGGTTTTAATGAACATATCAGAATCATTTGCCATTGCCGCATCAAACGGCCGTTCTGTGATTTCCATTACAGGAGAAGATGTTGGTTTATTTTGTGATAATCTCATTGAAAAATTTAAAGTCAAAACATGGGTTGGAAAGCAAAAGGAAAAAATGAACAAGAGAATACATAAAAAATTTGAAATCAAAATGAATGAAGAATAAAAATAGAAAATGCTATATAAAGCAACGGAAACTGCACATAACGAAGCTGTCGAATTAATCGGCCTTGGGGACAGGAACAGCTTCCCTCAAAAAGAGGGGTCTGTTTTTTGCATCTCAACCCCCGGCAAGCTCCTTTACGGGTATGCCTCCACAGAAACGCTCCCTCATCCCCCGCTCTCGCCCCTTATCCCCGGTATCATTTCCCTATATGGTGTACCCTGCCATAACGTAACCATGGGATATTTACTTGTATCTTTCCTCCTCAGCGAAAACCGATCCATCCCCGTGCAGTACCGTATGGCAGCAAAACATGGCTCTCTAATCTGCATCCGCCTCCCGTATACTCCCGGTACTTCACTTCGTCTAGCTGCTTGCTCATCTTCTCGCCCCGGTTCTCTCTCCCGATACCGCGTCCGCCGGGGACACTTCCCGCTGCCGTAACGGACATCCTGTGCCATCGCGGCTTCCCACCTGATACTTCTCCCCGCGGTTCCGCTTCAGCTTCACCTACCCGGTATAGGAAAGCTCCTTCCCTCAAGGACACCGATAGCGGTTGCTTCCCTCGGCATAGACCACCTCTTCCACCGTATACCGCTGCTTCCCCCATGCCAAAGTCGCCCCGCAAACGGTTCGTCCCGTTTGCGGAATTGTTGGTCCGGTATCAGTACTTCCCGCCCCCCTTCCTCCGCCTCCTTCAGATTCCGCTCCCTACAGTACCCCCTGTCCCCTCCCCCTATCGCTCCCTCAAGAGGCTTGTCTTTCCCCCTCAGCCCCTGCATCTGCCCGGTAAGTCCTTCCCCCAGCACGCTAACCTGGCCGTTTTCACTCCGCCGCCACGAGTACCGTGTTCGCATCGTCCGCCACCGCTATCCCCTTGTATCCCGGGATATAGCCGTGCGGTCCCTTTAGCTTCGCACGCTCGTGGTCCGTTATGTTCGTTTTTACTTCCTCCCCGCCCGACCCCTTCCGTCCCTCCGCCGTCTTGAGCAACGTGTCGATGTAGTCCAGCTTTTGTTCTACCCGCTTAAGGTGCCGCTGCTGATATTCCTTATCGTACCCGTATGAATAGGCTGCCCGGGTAAGTCCTTCTCCTATGCCGCCTCTTTATCCAACTGAACATGCCTCTCAATGAGTTTGCCCATCAGCGCTTCACCGTTCTTCTGCTGCTTCCCCAGCTCTTCACGGGTTCCCGGCCATTCCCTGGCCGCAGGGGACGGCAGTGTATCGCCGTCTATGGCAAACCACTCCCCCGACGAACCCCCGCGCAGAGCAGGTGAGCAACCCCTGCGTAACCTGTTCTTTGACGGCCGGTACCGGGCTAGACATGAAGCGGGCGATGGCAGCATGTTCGGCTTCCGCGTCCTGGGCCAGCACTTCTACTCTGATAGTTGGTTTAGGCATATTCTAGGGGTCCGCTGGTGATAAGTCCCCGGAAATAGCAGGAGAAGATAATTTTGAGCATGACGGCAGGCGGATAGACGGGGGCACCGATGCGGTCGTTGTGGAAGGCGGCGTCGAAGAAGCTCAAACCAACCTGCTCGATGAGGTAATTTAAGGTAGGTTCGAAGGAGCATGAGTTGTTTCTCAAGACAAACGGTAAGGAATCATCCCGGGGAAGGGTCAACGTTTTTATACCGGGTCATAGTAGCTCTAGGGTAC